>JAAZFZ010000341.1 GCA_012511485.1 Clostridiales bacterium
CCCCCATGTAGGGGGTGACATTCGTTCACCTTTGATTTTTTTCTTCTAAATTGAGTTTCAATCCACACCCCCATGTAGGGGGTGACTCTTGAGTTGGCAGATATTACGACATACACATTGTTTCAATCCACACCCCCATGTATAGTTACTGGCAAGCTCACGCGCTCCGGCGGTAGAGTGGTCAACTCTGATGTCTTGACCTCGAATTCTTCTTTGAAATTCCGTTGAATATTTGCCAATGTCATGAAATAGAGCTGTTACCTTTGCCAGATTTTCCGCTCCAAACTCACATGCAAAAGTATGTGCTAACGTAGCTGTACCGCACAAATGCTCACACACGCTCTGTTCTGCGCCATCGTTACGCCTATGGGAAATGTAGTCACTCTTATCATTCAGGTCATTCAAATCAGATAACACAAAACACCCTCCACTCATTTTTATGGTTATGTTTCTTCATCGAACAGCTTATATTGCGATTGGAAGAACTGAGTATCTGTCTTTTCGCTGATTTCAATTTTATCACTCTCTATGTACTTAAAAGCGGACTTAGTGTTAATATTTTTAGAAATTCCGGATTCTATACTTACTTCTTTTGTACTTTGCGTACAAGTTTAACGAATTCTGACAAATATCTATAAAAACGGAATAGTATTATCATAAGGAAGTGAACAAACTTTACATAATCATTTTGGTTGTTTCATAAAAGAATTAACAAATTAATAGTATCACATTTACTTTTCATTATCAAACGAAAAATACAAGATTTCATCAAAAAAGCCTAATATGTCCCATATTTGGGACACATAAATAAATAAACACGAAAAAGTGCCAAAAATGCTGCAATTACAAGCATTTTGAGCATAAAATAAGAACGCTAATGCTGACACTTACTGTATCAATATTAGCGTTCTTATGTGTATGTGTATGAAAACAGTGAAGAGGTTTAATACAAAAGGATTCAATATTAAACGAGCTGATACACAATCGTTTTGTGTATCAGCTCGTGTGTTTTTATTTATAGGTTTTATTTTCTGTCCCATTTTTTGCACAGGGAGTCGACCTGGTCGGCAAATTTAGCAAGCTCCTTGTTTGAAAGGCCCTTGTTCAGCTCTATAATATTCAACAGGCGAGCACCTGCCTGACGCAACCGTTCAAGTGCCTTTGTTTGCCTTTGTCCGCCCGTTGTTTTTTTCTTGATAATTCGTTTTATGATACCCTCTTTAATAAGCGAGTTCGTAAGTAAATCAAATTGTGCTCCGCTGTACGGTGCAAAGGTTTTATAGCCGTATCGGTTTTCGAGTGTTTTTGCAAATGCCTCGCAAACACCCTCCTGACCATGAACAACAAACACTCTCTCGGGTTTTTTCTCAAAGCTTTGAATCCAGCGGATAAGACCGTCCCTGTCGGCGTGAGAGCTTGTCCCCTCAAATCGGATGATGCTCGCGTTGACCTTTATTTCCTCACCGAACAGCGAAACCTTTTTCGCACCGTTTAAAAGAATATTGCCCAATGTGCCGGGAGCCTGAAACCCGACAAAAACAATCGCACACTCCTTGCACCAAAGGTTATGCTTGAGGTGGTGCCTTATTCTTCCCGCCTCACACATTCCGCTTGCGGAAATTATGACCTTAGGGCGTTTGTCGAAATTTATCATCTTTGATTCATCACTTGTTTCGGTTGTAACAAGCCCGGGGAAGGATATCGGGTTAATGCCCTTCTCTATAAGCTCCATAGCCTCGTCGTCATAATAGCCCTTTGTTTTTTCGCTGAATATTTGAGTCGCCTTGATTGCAAGAGGGCTGTCTACATAAACCTTAAAATTTCCGTGCCCCTTTACAAGCTCCTTCTCCTTTATTTTTCTGATTAAATAGAGAATTTCCTGCGTTCTGCCGACTGCAAAAGACGGAATAACAATATTACCGCCGTCATCAAAGGTTTTTTGAATAAGCTTTGCAAGGTTTGATTCGTAGTCGGGGCGTGAGCCGTGAGTTCTGTCGCCATAGGTTGACTCCATAACAACATAATCAGCCTCTTTGATGTATTGAGGGTTTTTTATCAGTGGCTTATTGGTGTTGCCTATATCGCCTGAAAAAACAATCTTTTTTGTTACACCGTTTTCGGTAACCCAAAGCTCTATGCTCGCGGAGCCGAGCAAATGGCCTGCATCAATAAAGCGAACCTTGATCCCGTCATATATCTCAACAACCTCGTTATAGCTGTATGCCTTGAATTGTTCAAGAACGCCCTGTGCGTCCCTCATAGTGTAAGCCGGTACAAATCGCTCTCTGCCTGCACGCTTCGCCTTTCGGTTTTTCCATTGTGCCTCAAATTCCTGAATGTGAGCGCTGTCTTTTAGCATTATTTCTCACAATGCATATGTTGCACTCGTGGTGTGGACATCACCCCTGAACCCCTTTGAATAGATTAAAGGTAGCTCACCCGAATGGTCAATATGTGCATGTGTCAACAGCACGCAATCAACCTCGGAGGCAACAATCGGGAACTCCTGGTTTTCAAATTGATCGACACCCTGCTCCATACCGCAGTCAATCATTATGTGTTTTCCGCACGCTTCAAGATAAAAGCAGCTGCCCGTAACCTCATGCGTTGCACCGTAGAAAGATAGCTTCATTTCTTCTCCCCCTTATCAAAAAACTTCCCTTTTCTGACATTATAACATATATTATTATATATTAAAATAAAAAAATGCACCCCTGTTATAATCGCAGAAGTGATATAAATTCGAGTGATTTATTATAATTCCAAAAAACATTTTACCAAATGATAAATAGTGAATATTGAAAAATGAAGAATACAAAATAAAAATCCTGCCGAAAAAATTCGACAGGATTTTCTAATCTTAGGTAGGGGCGCACCTGCGGCAATTATAATCCTTCAAGCGTAAAGAAAAAGCCATGCACTAATAG
>JAAZFZ010000342.1 GCA_012511485.1 Clostridiales bacterium
AACTCCGCCCGCCAGAACGGATTCACTGATATATATGAGGGTTCCGTTAAGTGAAAAGCCGACTGCCAGCATTGTTGTTATACCTGAGGCAAGGCAGCAGATTGCCGCAATTGCAGGTGCGATTATCCTGCTATCCCTTAAACGGATGAAGCGTGAAACGGTTGTATTTATGGCTGCTGCCGCTGCCATTGCGGCTATACTCTGAACTGCGGTTGAAGCCGAAACAGTCGCAAGGCAGCCCGCCGAGCCGCCAATCACCGTTGCGAGCACATATTTTGGAGGCAACACTGCAACAAGTGCAACAGCAAAGGGCGAGAGCCCACCGAAAATCTGCACTCGGGAGGCGGCAAAGCCCAATATCAGACATATTACTTCAAGAATCACAAGCTTTATTGTTTGTGGGATTTCCCTTGCGCGGAACAGGCTTCGTTCATTTTTTACTTCCGTATTTTCCATTTTTCTCATCCCTTCCAAATTTGAGATAAGCTACACATACAAATAATAAAGCCTGTCCCCACAGAACAATGTCGCTGTGTGCTGTGTTTTTTTGTATTATTTAAACAAAGATAAATAAATAAGACATAAAAACGGAATAATATGGATAAAATGAAAAATATTTTGCACATTTAAAAATCTTGTGTTGTTTTTGCAAAATATATGTTATAATCAGTTATATGTAAGATAAAGGTGGAAAGGTGTTTCATGCAGGATGCTCAAGGCGAAAAAAATGACCTGATAATCGGCAGGAACGCCGTTACCGAGGCTCTCAGAAGCGGGAGGGCTGTTGACAGTCTGCTCGTAGCAAGGGGGGAAAGGAGCGGCACACTCCCGAAGATTGTTGCACAATGCAGAGAACTCGGTATTGTTGTAAAAGAGGTTGATTCAAAAAAGCTCGACTATATGTGTGGGCACAGCAATCATCAGGGCGTTATTGCCCTTGCGGCTGTTAAGGAATACAGCAGTATTGATGATATTTTCGAAAATGCGCTCAAAAGGGGCGAGCCGCCGTTTATAATAGTGTGTGACGAGCTTGAGGACCCTCATAACCTCGGTGCAATAATAAGAACGGCCGATGCTGCGGGAGCTCACGGGATAATTGTTCCAAAACGCCGCTCGGCATCATTGAG
The DNA here is from genome assembly GCA_012511485.1 of Clostridiales bacterium. Taxonomy (GTDB): domain Bacteria; phylum Bacillota; class Clostridia; order Oscillospirales; family Acutalibacteraceae; genus JAAZFZ01. Next base: position 1,128 of record JAAZFZ010000342.1, read on the forward strand.
CTATGCTGTCGGCAAGGCATCGGCAGGTGCAGTCGAGTATGTTCCGGTGGCAAGGGTTCCAAACCTTATTCGGGCAATCGCAGAGCTAAAGGAGAGAGGGCTCTGGGTTTTCGGTGCGGATATGGGTGGCACACCATGGCATGAGCATAACCTGACAGGCCCTTTGGCAATAGTTATAGGCTCAGAGGGCAAGGGGCTGGGCAGGCTTGTCAAGGAGAAATGTGATTTTATTATTTCTATGCCCATGAAGGGCTCAATAAATTCCCTGAACGCCTCAGTTGCGGCAGGTGTTTTAATGTTTGAAGCAGCCAGGCAGAGGGCAGGTAAGTCTTGATTCTTATGGGGGTGTTCCTTATATGACTAACAAAAACGGATTCAACACAGAGCTGTCAATTGATGAAATACTTATTCAGGCAGGGCTGGCAGAGGACTATGATACATTTACGGATTCAAGCTCGGGGCCGGTAAGAAGCTGGTCACTTGAGGATATCGACGCCCTTCTGGCGCAGGAAAAGCCCAAGAAAAAAAGTAGGGACGGGGAGAGCAGCGAGAGAAAGGAAGAGCCCGTTATCCCGGTGCCGGCATTCACTAAAACATATGTTGACTCGCTGTTCAAAACAAAAGACGAAACAAGCTTTGAAGAAAAACCCGTTGAAGAAGATATAAAAGAGGATTACCGCAAGTTTTTATCTGAGATTAAGAATCCCTTGCAGGATAAATCAAAAAATGTGACTGCCGAGATAAAAGAGGATTCCCACACAGGCACGGACGAGGGCATTTTTTACACCGAGCCTCAGGTTCAGGAGGAAAAGCCCGAAGAGCCGATTAATGCACCTGCGGAGAAAGAGGAAATTACTGAGCCTGTTGTGGAAGAAAAAGCAACTAAAGAAAGCGAATCTCAAATCCCCGGCCTCATTTATGACGAGGATTTAGTGGACACGAGCGTTTTCGTGCATGAAGATGCAATCACCGGCTCTCAGATGGAAACAAATAAATACAGAGAGCGTTTTATGAATATGCTCAAGGTTGAGAAAACATCTGAGCTTGATGTCATGAGCAGCAACGAACCGATTGAAAAACCCGGTGTTATTCTTAGCAAATCCAATTTTTCCGGCACCGAGGATTTATCGGCAATGCCCATTGTAATCCCCGCCGAGGATGCCCTGAAAACAGCTCAGCGTGAAGAAGAAAAAACAAAAATCAGCGACGGGAGCGCAAGAATCCTTCAAAAGGAGGCGTCCGATGTTGTTGACGGTCAGATAATGCTAAGTGGATTTGACAGCGACGAGGAGCCTGAGCAGATTGACGAGCACCTGGCCGAAAGGGAGCTTATGGAAAAACGCAGGCAGGCTGCTAAAAGCTTTAAGATATTCGATATCCCCGAAAGCTATGATGAAACCATTCCCTCAAAGGAGGGAGACCCTCTTTCACAGGGCGAGGGCGAGGGCGAGGCTAAGCCGCTCGAGCAGGCAGAGGGAAGTGTTGAATATGTGTATCCGTCAGACAAGTCAACAGTCGGCAGGGAGCTTAGATATAGGAGAAAAAGCGGGTTAGCAAAGACGGTTCTGCTCATCTGTATAGAGGCAGCCCTTATTATTACGATGTTTGTGCCCAAAATACTGTCCTTACTCAGCGTTGAAAATGCCGAAAATGCAGGCAGCGGTCTTGTTCCGAGCATAATTTCATTTGTTCTTATCGTTATTGCCGGAGCCTGCTGCTGGGCAGATATTTTCAACGGACTTAAAAGGCTTTTTAAAATGAGAGCGAATGCTGATTCAGCAGCGGCTCTCGCCATGCTGTGTGCCGTTATTCAGAATATCAGCTTCATGGCTACCGGTGCGGGGCCGGGCGTGTTTTCCGCCTCGGCTGTAATGCTGCTGCTTCTCAACACCGCAGGCCATTCGATTGAGAACGCAAGAGTGATGGAAAACTTCAGGCTTTGCGCTGTCACAAATGCTTCAAAGCTGCACAGCGTTTCCGAATTTGAGGATGAAAAAGAGAATTTTGAAATAGGCAGGAGCCTCCTTCTGGGCACGCCTGAGGTCAGGCTTTCGAGAAAAATCGGGTTCCCGACGAATTTCATTAGCCACTCATATGAGGGTAATTTTACTGATGATTTGTGCAGGTTCCTTGTTCCCGGCTCGGCATTGTTCGGGATTTTGACGGCAGTTATTTCCTACATAAAAGTACACAGTATTTCGGGCAGCCTTTCCGTCCTTTCGGCGGCACTTTGCCTTGCGGCACCCGCCGGCCTGCTTTTTGTTTCAAATGTTCTTTTTCGCAGTGAAAATAAAAAGCTAAATGAGAACGGGGCTATGATTGCCGGCTTTGCAGGCGCAAAGGATATCGCCAGAATAAATGCCGTTGTTATAGACGGGGCAGACTTATTTGACCAGAGTCACTGTGACCTTCACGGCATGAAGGACTATAAGAATGTTCGTATAGACGATGTTTTGCTATACACCGCCTCAATGGTAATCAACTCAGGCGGACCTCTGACAGAGATTTTCGACAAGGTTATTTCAAACAGCCGTGACCTCCTACCGACAGTGAAATCTTTGGGATATGAGGATAAAATGGGGCTTTCGGGCATTATACATAAACAGAAGGTTCTCTTTGGCAACAGGAGTCTTCTGCTCAACCACGGAGTGGATGTTCCAAACGAAAGAAACGAGGCAAAATACTGCCATGACGGGCGGCGGATTCTGTACCTTGCAATTGCAAATAAAATTGCCGCCATGTTTGTGGTAAGCTATACCTTTGATTTGAGCTTGACTCAATATTTGAAATACCTTGAAAGCAGCGGCATAAACATTCTTGTGCGAAATTCCGACCCGAACATTACCGAGAATATTCTCAATGCAGGCTTCGGGCTGCAGAGAGGAACAATCAGGCTGCTTAGCCCCAATTCGGGCAGAATTTTTAAAAAGAGCAGGGAAAAAGCATATGATTACGATGAGGCGACGGTGCTCAATGACGGCAGAGTTAAATCCTTCCTTCACAGTGTAGGCGCAAGTGCATGGCTCGGATTAACTGAAAAAATTGTCGGCATAATTCAGGCGGCAGGTGTAATCCTCGGCATTACCGCGCTGCTGATTTTCGTCCTTTTGGGAGCCTTTGAAAGGGTGAGCGAGCTTTGGATAATTGCCTATTCGCTGGTGATGCTTGCAGTCACCTTTGCGGGCGGCAGGATGAAAGGGATTAGATAGCTCAAAAAGCATCGGAGCAGTTCTTAAAAATGAGTGTTCCGAAAAAAATAAAAAAATGCTTGACTTATATTGATTGATTTGATAAAATACGTTTTGCAAATAAAGCAGAGCAGGGATGTTCTCACCTACGGGGCAAAGTCCCGCGTTGGGTCAATACAAAAAAATTGCTGTTTTGCGGCAATTGCAGTAGATGTGTTGATTTTCATGCGTGGGTAGGTTTCTGCCCACGCTTTATTATTTGTTTGGGAGGTGCTTTAATATCAGTATTAAAGAGCAGCAAATCAATGAAAGTATCCGCGATAGGGAAATAAGAGTGATTTCTGAGGACGGAGAGCAACTTGGAATAATGTCTGCAAGTCAGGCATTAAAGCTTGCTGAAACAAAAAATCTTGACCTGGTTAAAATTGCTCCGCAGGCAAAACCGCCTGTTTGCAAAATCATGGACTACGGTAAATATCGCTTCGAGCAGTCCAAACGCGAGAAGGAAGCAAAAAAGAATCAAAAGGTCGTTGAGATAAAAGAAATCAGATTGTCTCTTAACATTGATGTGCACGACTTTGAAACAAAGGTCGGTCATGCCAAAAAGTTTCTTGAAGCGGGAGATAAAGTCAAAGTGTCCATTCGCTTCCGCGGGCGGGAAATGGCTCACTCCCAGCTCGGGCATGCGTCTATGGAGAAGTTTGCGCAGTCCTGCGCCGAATTCGGAACTGTTGAGAAACCCGCGAAACTTGAAGGCAGGCAAATGCTGATGTTTTTAGCCGCTAAAGTATCCAAATAGTCAATAGTACAAGGAGGAACCCGAAATGCCTAAGATTAAAACGCACAGCGGTGCTAAGAAACGCTTTAAGATGTCGAAAAATGGTAAGCCCATCCGTGCCCATGCTTACAAATCTCATATCCTTAATAAAAAAAGCACAAAACGCAAGAGGAATCTTCGCAAAACTGCTGTTGCAGATACAACCAACACAAAACAAATCAAGCGTTTGATTCCCTACAAATAAGGATACAAAAGCTAATACTTGAAAACTTGGAGGTAATTTGACATGGCACGAATAAAAGGTGCGAAGATGACTCGCAAGAGAAGGAATAAGGTCTTAAAACTTGCTAAGGGCTATTATGGCTCAAAGAGCTCTTTATTTAAAACAGCAAAACAGGCAGTCATGAAATCCGGCCAGTATGCATATGTCGGCCGCAGGCTGAAAAAGCGTGATTTCCGCCGCCTTTGGATAACCAGAATTTCTGCAGCAGCGAAGATGAACGGTATCAATTATTCTACCTTTATCAACGGGCTTAGAAAAGCCGATATCAACCTTAACCGTAAAATGCTCTCCGAAATTGCAATTTCGGACCCTAATGCATTTTCCGCTCTTGTTGAAAAGGCAAAGGCTGCGCTTAACTGAGAATAATTACAAAAGGGCAGACAGGTGTGTCTGCCCTTTTTGAATATCAATGGCGGTGCTTCGCCGAAAGGAAAAAAATGGAGAGAATCACAAGCCGTTCAAACGAAAAAATAAAGCAGGCCGCAGCTCTCCTCGCCTCACCTAAGGCAAGGCAGGAGAGCGGTCTCTTTCTTCTCGAAGGGGCAAGGCTGTGTGAGGATGCAGCAAAAAACGGCATTGAAATTGTAAGACTGTTTTTCACCGAAGCTGCCGCACAAAAATATTCCGAAAGGCTCACACCGATATTTGAAAAAGCCTGCGAGCAATTTGAAATATCGGAGGAGGTTAGCTTTCGCCTCTCCGATACGCAGTCACCGCAGGGAGTGTTCTGCGTCTGCAGGGCGCAGAAAAGGTTAAGCTCCCAAACGCTTATGGATATTAATGGCAGGTACATTGCACTCGAAAATATTCAGGACCCTTCAAACCTCGGCGCCGTCAGCCGTGCCGCTGAAGCACTCGGCATAAGCGGGCTCATAGTCAGCGGCGGTTGCGATATTTATAACCCAAAAGCCCAGCGCGCCGCAATGGGCTCACTGCTGAGAATTCCCGTAATTATCACAGAGAATTTAACATCTCTATTGATTTTCTCGAAACAAAAGGGTATGCTTACTCTTGCTTCTACACCGGATACGGGTGCAATGAATATCTCTAATGTAAAGCCTGAGGGCGGGGCGGTTCTTGTTGTGGGCAACGAGGGCAGCGGAATTACCCGTGAAGTCATGGATATATGCAGCCTGAAAGTGACAATCCCGATGAAGGGCAGGGCGCAGTCCATGAATGCCGCAACAGCCGCCGCAATACTAATGTGGGAACTGGTGAAGTGATATGGATATCAGGCCATACTGGGTGTGGCTTCAGATGGCGCTGGGAGTCAGGGCAAGAATTGACGAAATAATGGCAGTTTTTAAGTCGCCACAGGCTCTCTACGATTCGGGGGCAGTCCAATGGCGGCTTTCGGGAGTGTTCACCTCTGCCCAGATTCAGAGGCTAGAAAAGACGAGAATCGAAAAGGCCAACGAGATTGTCCGGCTGTGCGATATAAACTCATGGAGTGTCGTCACACCTGACAGCTCACTCTATCCCCCTTTGCTGCTTGAAATTTGCGACTATCCGGCAGTGCTCTATGTATGGGGCGATTTGAAGTGCCTGAAAAACAGGATATCTGTTGCCGTTGTCGGCACTCGTTCCGCTTCGAGGCATAGCCTTGATGTGGCGGGCAGACTCTGCGCGTCCCTCGCAAGGGCGTGTGCGGTTGTAATCAGCGGAGGTGCTTTGGGTGTTGACAGTGCTGCCCATACCGGCGCTATATTCGGCGGTGGCAAAACCGTCGCGGTGCTCGGCTGCGGGCTTGCGGCAAAATATCTTATGGATAACAGCGCTTTGAGGAAAAACATTTCCCAAAACGGGGCGGTAATAAGCGAATACCCGCCAGACACACCGCCGATAGGTCAGAATTTCCCGATAAGGAACAGAATAATATCGGGTCTGAGCTACGGCACGGTTGTCATTGAAGCGGGTGAAAGGAGCGGCTCGCTTATAACTGCAAGGCTTGCCGCAGAGCAGGGCAGAGATGTTTTTGCCGTGCCTGGGGATGTCATAAGCTCCTCCTTCACCGGGGCAAACAGGCTTATTACGGACGGGGCAAGGCCGATTTTTTCCGCTGCGGATGTTCTTTGCGATTATGCGGTTACATATCCGGAGTTTTTGGATATTAATAAAATTGAGAGGACACTTGACGGTGAGCCAATACCCTTGGGCAGGGTAATTTCGTCCGCAAAACCGCAAATCGCTCATAACTCAGGTCATAATAAAAAAGAAAAAAGCGGTAAACTAAAGGAGGTTTTAAAGCCTCCCTCACCGCAAAAAAGAAAGCTAGAAAACGGAGCGGATGACAATGTAAGGAAGGTTTATGCCTGCTTTGAGGATAAGCCTTTGCAGACAGATGAAATAATCCGCAAATGCTGCCTTGAAACCTCAATTGTAATTGAAGCGTTGACAAGGCTCGAGATTTGCGGTTTAATACAACTTGAATCAGGCAACAGATATATTCTCAAATAATTTCATCGCATAGGAGAAAGAAATGTCAAAATTAGTTATTGTGGAGTCACCCGCAAAGGCAAAAAGTATTAAGAAATATTTAGGCTCTGGCTTTGAGGTCACTTCATCAATGGGGCATATCAGGGATTTGCCTGCTGCAAGGCTTAGCGTTGATGTGAAAAATGATTTTGAGCCGAAATACTCCATTATTAAGGGGAAGGAAAAGCTGGTCAAACATCTCAAGGAGCTTGTTGCCGAAAGTGAGCAGGTTTACCTTGCAACTGACCCCGACCGTGAAGGGGAGGCAATATCCTGGCACCTTGCCGTTCTTCTCGGGCTTGACATTAAGAGCAATAACCGTGTAACCTTTAATGAAATAACCAAGATGGGCGTACGCACCGGGATGGAAAAGCCGAGGGAGGTTGACATGAACCTTGTCAACGCCCAGCAGGCGCGGCGTATTCTTGACAGGCTTGTCGGCTACCGTTTAAGCCCTTTCGTTTCGCAAAAAATTCGCAGGGGGCTTTCAGCAGGCCGAGTTCAGAGCGTTGTAG
>JAAZFZ010000343.1 GCA_012511485.1 Clostridiales bacterium
AATATCCTTAATAATTGCTTTTCTTTTGTTTTCATCAAAGCTGCTGAATTCTTCAATTGAATAAGTCGAAAGAACGGCTTCAAGCACAAAGTGGATGGTGGTACCCTTCTGCATAGGGTCAAATTCGGCAATATTCCTCGGCTTGGCACCAATACCGTATTTACAAAAATACTGGAACGGGCATTGATAGTACTTTTCTGCCTTTGAGGCTGAAAGGTACATATTTTCGCCGAACAGCTTCTCCGAAAGCTTTTTATCCTTTATATGAAAGCTATTGCCTTCCTTGACTCTTTCAAGTGCGGCAAGCTTACCGGCATAATCATTCCTGCGGCTGAAAAACTCCCTGAGTGTGTAGTAAAGTTCACAGGATTCACGGCTTTTCAGGCACATAAGCTCGAATGCCGGACGGACGCCTTCAATTAATTCCGTTTCATCCAAGCATTCCGTGTCAACCATTGAGCAGTTGGGGAATCGGCGCGAGATGCGAAAAATCAGCTCCGAAGGTGCAAGAGAAGCGCCGGCAACATCCTTTCGCGGATATGTTACAAACAGCTTATGCGATGCACAGCAGAGTGAAGTATATGCAATGAACCGCTCCTCATAAACCTTATATTCATATGGCTCAGAAACAGTAATGCCGAGCTTTATCATTTCTTTTCTTTCATAGTCGTTGAGAATACCTTTAGAAATTGGGCTGAGAGGAAACAGTCCGTCATTGACACCGATTACGAAGACAGCTTTTGTGGATGCTGTGCGTATTCTATCTGCCGAACCGAAAGTGATTTCATCTATACCCTGAGGAATATTACCCAGAGTCTGAGATTTTATTATTAACCTGAAAAGCTCAAAAAATCTCGTAGCAGAAATTTTTCTATTGCCAAGCGTGACGGCAATTTCATCAAGGATGTCCATTAATAAATCCCACAAACGCTCCTGCTCGAGGGCAAGGGCATTTTCGCCCGAATCCTCAAACCTTATTGCCAGATCTCTGAGTTTTTCGGGTGCCGATGTCTGAATTAAGAATTCATAAACAGCTTTTGCGGCAAGAACACCATTTGCATCTGCAAGCTTGTTCTTGAGCGTCAGCAGAGGGCTTATTACCCTTTCCCTTAATCTGTTTAACCCTTCGAGCGCTTGTGCTTCACGGGCGTTCAGGGCAGCCCCATACCCTTCTGGATTCTTATCCCAAACAGAAAGCCATCTGTCCCAATCAATCTTCCACATAATGCAGTAGTTTTCAAGCTCCGCAGCCTCTTCGACCGACAAAACGCCCAGTCCCGATTTGAGATATGAAAAAATGGCATCGGAAGAAAAGCCGTGTGCAGCAATATCAACGGCTGAGCAAACACAGCTGATAAGAGGTTGAACTGTTATCGGCTCCCTTTTATCCTCAAAAACAGGAATACCGCATTTTTTAAGAGCGGATTTTAGGGGTGCTTCATATTTTTCGGAATTTCTGGCTATTACAGCTATTTCCCTGCAACGAATTGATTTTTCACGCATCAGTTTTTTTATCTGAGCGGCTACATAGGCACATTCCGCAGGAATATCAGCGGCAGAGCAAATGGTAATATCATCGGTATGTTTTTCATATATGCCCGCTTGAGTACTGAAAAGATTCGCCTCAAGCGCTCCCAGAGCTTCACTTTCATACCTTTTGAACTTTGGCGGAAAATTACAAAATTTGCTTTCCCCGGAAAGGTAGAGCGGTTTTGCAAGTTTTATATTGAGCTTTTTGGACATTTCTATGAGCTTTATTGCAGTTCTCTTGACATGAGTGAAAACTCCCGCATCCTCACTCAAAGGGTATAGATTATCCATGCAAAGAGTAATGTATGTAACCATCGTCTGTGAAAGAATCCGCTCAATAATTTTCAATTCTTGTTGAGTAAAACCCTTAAACCCATCAATAACAACAATTTTTTTTTCAAAAAACTTATTTTCACCCAATGAAGCATAAAGGTCATCAAGAGTATCACCGTCATCAAAATTGCTCTGCTGTGTCAAAGCGTTATAAGCATAAAGAATAAGCGAGATATCCTTCATTTTTTTTCTGAGCAAACAGTCATCGATATTTTGCGTAGCTTCAAAAAGTTTATCATGAGATACAGCACATTGTTTGAATTCGGATGAAATGCCGAGCATTTCGTTTATAAGAGCAGGTCTGTCTGTATGTTTGCCGTATAATTCAAGCTTATCCTTAACACTTTCAAGTGCAAGGCTCATTAGGATTACCCTGCCCACTGCAGATATCTGTCTTTTATTCTTGCCGCCGTATTCTCTGAAAACACTGTCCGCAAGGCGGGTAAAGCTGAGCACTTCAACCTTATTTGCATCTGACAAATTTAGGCGGTTTAACATGGCCTTCTCAGTGGCAAAGGAAAACTGTTCGGGAACAATGAGTACAATATCGCTCAACCCGTCTTTAATATAATCCTCTATTAATTTATGTACATGGGTCGTTTTGCCTGAGCCAACCCTGCCTAGAATCAAATGCAGCAAAATCACCAACTCATTCCTGCTTTTCTATTGCCGCCTCACGGGAATTAACGGATTTGAAATAATTCATGTCAAACTTGGGCTTACGGTCATATGTATACAATCCATTCTGCTCCTGCTCAATGTCATAAAGCTGAGTGTAGCAGAATCCGAACATCCTTCTGTTATCAAGTAAAGCGTCTGTCAGACCTTTATATCTTTCAAAAAACTCCTTTTCAGTTGTAGGGTTATCGCCGTATCCCCAGGCGTTCTCCCCGTTGACAGACCATCCGATGCCGCCGTATTCGCTGACAAAGGTCGGCTCGCCGTTATAGCTTTGCCTTTTATTATGTCTGTCAAAAAGCTCAGGCTCATCATTCATGAGCTTATTGTAGTTATGCCTGAAAATATCGGGGTTTTGCTCATAATCATGAACATCGAAAATATCCGTAACTACATGAAAATTGCCGCTAGTGTCAATACATGGTCTTGTGGCATCCATGAGCTTTGTAGTTTTATAAATAACACTGAGCAGTTCATCCCTTTGCTTGCGCCCCTCGTAATCCCATGTTTCATTAAACGGGCACCAGCCGATAACAGAGGGATGATTAAAATCACGCTCAAGTTCCTCACACCATTCAGGCAGAATAGCTGAAAGCAAATCGGGATTTGAAAAATCTCCTCCCCAGTTGGGGTATTCACCCCAAACAATGTAACCCAGCCTGTCACAATGATATAAGAACAGGGGCTCAAAAATCTTTTGATGCAGCCTTGCACCGTTAAAGCCCGCATTGATAGAAATTTTGATGTCGTTAACCAAATCCTCTTCACAGGGAGCAGTATATATTCCCTGAGGATAAAAGCCTTGGTCAAGAACAAGACGCTGAAAAACGGGCTTTTCGTTAATCAGAAATTTATAACCGTCAAGCCTTACATTCCTAAGCCCGAAATAGCTGCTCACTTCATCCTCGCAAAAGCTCAACTCAAGGTCATACAGTCTTCCCTTGCCAACCTCCCAAAGATGCTTTTCACTTAAAGCTACCGAAATGGAGGTTAAGCCGCCATCGGTTATTTTTGAATTGCTGCCGACAGGTCTTCCTTCAAAAAAGGCTTCCGCCTTTAATTCTCCGCTGCCCTCACAGATAACCTGTAAATCAACCGTGCTGTTCTTTTGGTCAGGATATATCCTGAAGCTCTTAATATAGGACTTAGGCACAAACTCAAGCCAAACAGTCTGCCAGATGCCTGTTGTCCTCGTATAATCACAATTATGTGAATAATATTGCTCGCTCTGCTTCCCCCGTGGGATAAGCGGGTTGCGCACTTCATCACGGGCGTAAACGATAATAGTGTTTTTGCCCGTTCTGAGTAAATGAGTAATGTTTATCTCAAATGAAATATACCCGCCCTTATGCCGGCCTGCAAATGAACCGTTTATGTATACCTCCGCTTCATAATCGACGGCACCGAAGTGAAGAAAAACATGGCCGTTGAGGGATTGTTCGGGCAAATCTATCTCTTTTCTGTACCATACGGCATTCATGAAATCAACATTGTTAACACCGGAAAGTACGCTTTCAGGGCAGAACGGAACAATAATTCTGGAGGATAAGGATTCAGCCTCATAAAGCTTCCTATCCTTGCCGCTAACTGAATTATCAATTTCAAACTCCCATTCGCCGTTTAGATTAAGCCAATTTTTTCTCTCAAACTGAGGATTGGGAAATTCGGCTCGAGGCATCCTTTTTTTTGCTTGCATCTGACTTTCTCCTTATAAATCAAAATATGTTGTCTCTATCATCTCACAGATTAAATGGTAGACAGGCATAGTCAATTCCTGCACCTTAAATGTTTCTGTTTCGGGCAAACGAATGCAAACTGTGCAAAGCTCACTGAGTTGGCTTTCATTTGCTCCGGTTATACC
>JAAZFZ010000344.1 GCA_012511485.1 Clostridiales bacterium
GCTTTAGATATTCAGTCGACACTTCCTTTTCTATATGAGATATATAGGGACTTTTCAGATTTCTATATCTCGAACGTTTTCTACTATATGAAACCTTCCCAAGCAAATTGCCCTCAGTGGCGGCATTTACCTCGTCTGGATCCATTGCACAAGCTCCATCGTATTCAAAAAGGACAAACTTTGTATTCTCCGGCAGAAGCCGTTGTTTCTCTTTTAAAAAGGCAATGTATGAATTGAATTCTCTTAGCTGGTCCACATCTCCCCTGAGTGCCGCAATATTAATATCGGATCGAAGCAGCGCAGCCAGTGTGAATGCATCATATATGAATTTGTTGACAAGAAGTATAGTGATGTCAAAGCCGCGGTAACACTTGTCTATTAGTTTCGAAACACTGTCTTCGCTATAATATTCATAGTTTTCAATTCTATAGTTGCCGGTAATAATATAAAGGTTTTTTCGCTCCTTTCTGTGCACAGAAGCCTGGCGCAACACTTCAGCCGTCAGCATTCCCTTCCCAATGGCGTCCATAACAGTATCCAGCCCTGAATGTGCGAATATCCCTGCCTGCGCGGTCTTTTCAGGGTGCCTCTTAATGTTCAGAAAAAGATCCGCCTTAGGAGCAAGTAAATCCAGGTCCGCCAAAAGCACCTGGCTATTTGTGTGCTTTGCAGCCATGTATGCAAGCTCACAGCCAAATTCCGGGTTATCCCATACCGTTATCACCAATTTTCGAAAGACATGCTCACGTATAAACGCCTGATTCCTGTTCCCAACACCCGTTTGGTTCCAATCTCCGCCGTTCTCCGGTGCTGTATCTGCTCCATCGGAATCAGGGGTCTCGCAACCTCTGTCTTCGGCCTTCATCTGCAATGCTTCAAGTGCATTCAACAGCTGCGTGGCATTTTGATAACGGTCATGATAGTTTTCGCCTGTACACTTGGCCACGATTTCTTCCATTTCAACAGAAAGCAATTCATCATAACGGCGGATGGGCTTGAGCTCGAAGGAGGCCCTTAGAGGGTTTTCTCCCGTAAGAAGCTGATGCAACGTAACCCCCAGACTGTAGATGTCCGATGCCGCACTTGTTTGCCCGTTTCCATATTGCTCAGGAGCAGCATACCCGCGGGTTCCTATGTAGACCGTATCTGTATCGAGTTCGGGCTTATATTCCCTGGCAATGCCAAAATCAATCAGCTTCAGAACTCCACTTCCCGTAAGGATAATATTGGATGGCTTCATGTCCCTGTAAATGATGGGGTTCGGCTCAAGCGTATGGAGATAGTCCAGCGCTTTGCACAGCTGAATTGCCCAGTCAATAACAATCTCCTCAGCGATTTTCCCCTCTTCTGCAATCTTCCTGTCCAAGGATATGCCTTCAACGTAGTCAGATATCATATAAACCTTTCCATCCTGCTCAAGTATGTCAACAAAATGGGCAATGCAGGATGATTCAGCTTTTTTAGCAGCTTCGGTTCTGCCATCAAATCAATTCTGGAAGTCTGCGCCCCACATACCTCCTTTATGGCCCAGAGCGTATCCGTATTGATGTTCCTGGCC
>JAAZFZ010000050.1 GCA_012511485.1 Clostridiales bacterium
CACGGCCTGCCAGAGCGGTAATTGTTTCCCTGCCGTAGGACAGAGCAGCTGCTCCCCTTCGCTCAATTCTCATTCCGAACGGCAAAAGAGATATTTTTGCGGGCACAACTCCCCACCAAATCAGGCATAAAAGATGCCCTGCCTCATGAATGATTGCTGCGGCAGCGCCCAATGCGGCCTTTCCGCTTTTGTCAAACAGGAGTAGCAGGGTAACAGCGGCTACAAAATAGAAGCTTATTTCAAGCCTTATCTGATTAAATTTTATCGTCATGAATTTTAAGTATATATTCGGGGTTGCACCTGACTCCTTTTATTCTCACCTCAAAATGCAGGTGGGGACCGGTAGTGTCGCCCGTTGAGCCAACCAGTGCTATTGTTTCACCAGGCCTTATGACCATACCTTCCTCGACGAGGATTTCAGAGCAATGGCAATATAATGTCTGCAGCCCATTTTGGTGATTCACCAGTATGTAGTTGCCGCCTGAATCCGAATTGCCGACCTCCTTGACCGTTCCGTAAAAAGCTGCGGCGATTTTTACACCCTGCTTTGCGGCAATGTCAATGCCTGTATGGAAGCTGAGCTTTCCGCTTGTGGGATGAATCCGGTAGCCGAAGTGGGAGGTTATTCTACCCTTGACGGGTATATTAACATCTGCAGTTACAAAAAAGGGTGCAAACGAAGTGTTAGCTGCGGCAGTCAAGGCATCAAGATCCTCGCCGCCGGCACCCGAAAGGCTTTCATCGGGGAGGCTCTCATGTTCTTTTGTAGAGCCTTGGGTATCTGAGGATGTGTCTTCCTCCTGCTCAGGCTGCTGCGTGGTGGCTTGACCGCCCTGCGTCGTTGCTGTGCCGGAGTTTTTCCATTCGTCTGATGGGAGAATGATAAAGGCCGATACGCTCTTGACGGATTCCCAAATCTCCTGCATACTCATGTCCGACGACATAATTCTGTTATAATGTGCTCTGAGCTGCTCAAAAGAGCTTGGACTGATTTTTTTTACCGCAAAGGTAAGAAGGACAATAACGGCGCACACAATTGCCTGAATAAGAATAAGCTTTGCCAGATAATCATTTTTTTTGTGTTTTTTTGATTCCTCCTGAATATATGCTTCCGAGCGGCTTCTTCGAGCCTCACGAGCCTGACGCAATTCATCAAAATTTGAATAATCGTAGCTTTTATGTTCCATAAATTAAGCCCTCCCGCTAATTTCTATGACGGGAGGGCTGACTTTATTCGTTTGAGATAAAAATATCAATACTTATTGTGGACATCTTCGGCAAAGCAGAGCAAATCCTTGACTTCCAGCACAGTGCCGTCGTCAAGCACCGCCTTTCCGCTCATTCTGCCGAAAACCTGATGCTGGTCTGTTACAATGAGCTTAATGTCGATTTTTGCGGCTCTGTCAAGAATGGGGATAAAATCCATTTCAAAGCGCCCGTCATTTGAGGTAAAGGTCCAGGGCTTGAGATAATCATCCTTCGGAATGTTGAAGGTCACCCGGTCGAGCTTATGGCCTTTTCCGTCATAGAACAGGATATTTTCGCTGGCAGCCGAGGTATCTCCGAAGCCGTAGCCGATATTAAAGCCGAAGGGCTTGCCGTTAATAACGCTGTTGCCCGAGCCCCAGTACCAGGTATTATCATAGGTCCAGACGCCTCTGCCCCAATCCAGTGTTCCAAAATCTGTTTCGGGATTAAAAACATACTCCTTACCGTCAAAAACAGCCTTGCCGCTTGCCCTCATGCAGTTAATTTTCTGGTTGTAATAGAAAGCGGTCTTCTTCTCCTTCCACGGTGTTGCAATAACCATTGTGTCCATTTCGGGCTGTTCGAGAGTAATATCGCAGGAAAAGGGTTTGCCGTCAAGGAAATTCTTGAAGTCACAGGTAAGGCGACGCTGTCCTTTTGAAACAATGAACTCCATTTTGAGCCTTTTATCATGGAAAATCGAATTGCCTTCAAAGGAATTTGAAGGCATTTTAAGCTTGCCCATAGGCAGAGCATTAAGTACGGTTTCGGTATGCTCCCATTTTTTATTAAAATCGAGCAGAGAAGCACTTTGAAGGCCTATGTACCCGTCATCCGAAATTGTCAGAGCAACGCCGAAATCATTAGCCTCAGAAATAATAAGGTAGTAATCCCACTCCTTAATCCTGAATATAGGTGCCCTTATTGCACGCCTGTTATAAACCTGAACCATCTTTCTTGACCAGCCGGGTTCACGCAGGCTACCGTCGCTTTGCAAAAGCGGCTGAACTTTTATTACCT
Organism: Clostridiales bacterium; assembly: GCA_012511485.1. Lineage (GTDB taxonomy): Bacteria > Bacillota > Clostridia > Oscillospirales > Acutalibacteraceae > JAAZFZ01. The sequence continues at coordinate 2,269 of JAAZFZ010000050.1, forward strand.
CATGATTACCCATTTAACTTACCTCCAAAAATTGAAAATGATTATTTCAAAACAATTTAGGCTCGGGTGAAATGCATCTTCTGCCGTGATTATAAAGCTTTCTGTTATCAAGCGACCACATACGGGGGGTAAACTCGCCCGTTTCAATGCTGCTGACCGCCTGTGCGATTTCAAATATTCTTGCATCCATAAGGTCAAGCTCAGAGAGTATTTCGGCCTCCAGATACATCGGCCGTACTGCTGCACCGAATTCAGGCTCACCGTGATGGGAAATTAGCATATGCTCAACAAGCATAAGCGTTTGAGAGCTGATGCCGATTTTTGAGCCTATTTGCTCAATTGCGATAGCTCCCCTGACCAGGTGACCTATAAGCGTTCCGTCAACCGTGTAGCCTGTGGCAATCCCCGTTTCGCTAACATTGAATTCCTCGGTCTTTGCAATATCATGAAGGATTATGCCTGAATATAATAAATCCCTGTCGACAAAGGGGTAAACCTCGCATACACCCTGTGCGAGCCGAAGAATCGAAAGAGTGTGATACAGCAACCCACCTCTGACAGCATGATGAAGCTTGACTGCAGCAGGGTAGTACAATAATTTATCTCTGTATTCGTCAATAACGCTGCTAACAAGCTTTTTGAGTTCTTTGTCCTCAAATCCTTGTGCAATCTCAATAATTTGGGCAAGCATCTGCTCGCCCTCAAATGGTGCGCTTGGCACATAATCCTCTATTTTAACACCGTCAGAGTCAATTGTTCTGCGCATTTTTTCGACCCTGAGCTGGTCATTGTCATTATAAACCGAAAGAGTACCCCGAACCTTAACAAGCTGATTTGTTGCAAAGGAGCCATGCAGCTCCTCCCTGAAATCCCACAGCTTGGCGGAGATTTCTCCCGAACTGTCAGCAAGAATCATATCAAGATACGGCAGACCCTTTGCAGTATATTTCCTTTCAAGAAATTTAATCAGGCAAAAGCCCTCAACACCGCCGTTTTTGTTAAACTGTGAAAAGTTCATATACTCCTCCAATATCAAATCTGTTTAATAATTATATCACACATATATTGGAAATTCAAATATTTAGTGAGCTCAAAGTCTTGACTTTTATTTTTTCGGTGATACAATAATATAAGCAATATTCTTGGGGCGGGGTTAGATTCCCCACCGGCGGTATAGCCCGCGAGCCGCGTGAGCGGTTGATTTGGTGAGATTCCAAAGCCGACGGTATAGTCCGGATG
>JAAZFZ010000051.1 GCA_012511485.1 Clostridiales bacterium
AAATTTACTTAATTCAATATAGAGGTGGTAAACATGAAAAAGAAGGCTTTGTCCGTGCTTGTTGCTGCATTACTGATTTTTCAGTTAGCCTGCATACAGGGCATTACTGCCTTAGCAGCAGACGAGCAAATGGTGCAATACTCTGTTGAAATATATATGATGGATATTTATGACGAATATCAGCTCAATTTAACCGAACAGCACTGAGCCACTGAAACAACATATGTTGAAATAACACCAGAGGAATATGTGGGCCTCACCTTCAATCAAAATTAAAGCATTACATACCAAATAATTGATATCAGCGGTGACACTGTTTTCAGGCTCTATTATGACAGGAACGAGTATACCGTTTATTTTTCGGTTGCTGGTGAGCCATATGAAGAGTACCTTCTTTATTACGGCGCACCGATTGAAGCACCGCCAAACCCAACTCCTCCCGACGGCTACAGGTTTGTCGGTTGGTATTCGTCAATTCCGGCAACTATGCCCTCACATGATATTCATATCGACGGCGGCTGGATAGCACAGGAATACCTAATTAATTTCATGGTTGACGATACTGTCTTTGCTTCCTATTTTCTTAGCTACGGCACCGATATTGTTCCACCGTTTGAAATTCCTTCAAAAGAGGGTCATACCTTTGTCGGGTGGGACTCTTTGCCGGAAAAAATGCCTCCTAACGATTTACAGGTCAACTCGCTTTGGGATACAAATGATTATACAATGACATTTTACCTCATCGGTGAGGTTTATGCGCAGATAACGCAGCCTTATGGCTCCGCAGTAGAGGCGCCTTCGGTTGATGTTGAAGAAAACTATTCCTTCAGCGGTTGGTCTCCCTTCGTCCCGGAAGCAATGCCAGGCAATGATACGCAATACCATGCCACCTACGGGGTTGAGCAGTTCAATATCATCCTGCCTGAGAGCAACGACTATACTATTCAACCTGTTGTTGAGGGGAGCACCTCCGCTTCCTACGGCGGCAGCTATTCGTTCAGAGTGATTATTGCCGACGCCTTTGACAGGTCTGATATAACCGTTTTTGCAAACGGCATCGAAGTTGCCCCTACGGGAGTAATATATACGATTGACAACATTACCGAAGATATTGAAATAACCATAACAGGCATCAAAATAAATATATATTCCGTGACATTTAAAAACGAAGGCTATAATGATGTTGTATTTCAGGTTATGCACGGGCAAATCTTATCCGTCATACCCGAAATACCAAATAAAGCCGGATACAGCATTAGCAGATGGGATATTGACCTTGAGGATACGCCCATATATCAAGACCATATCTGCAATGCCGTCTATATCGTAACAAAGAGAGTTGACTTTTATGTTTCCGGCAGCGGTGAAATTCTTGCTAGCGGTTCAACTATCAGGCAGTTCCAAAGCATTGAATATGAAGTCGGCGATGTTATTACCGTTACAGCTCAGGATGGTATTGGCAAATTCCTCTATTGGGTAGATATAGCTACAAATAAAATAATCAGCTACGATTATTCTCTGACATTTACGGTCGCAACAAACTTCTCATACAGAGCGCTGTTTGCTCCTTACGATGATGAAGGGTTCACAATAACCTACCTTAACAACGCAAAGGGTATCATTTTCAGTGAATTTGTGGAGTACACCGAAGGTTATGATATTCCCGAGCCTTCACCTCTGCCGGGCTTCACCTTCATGAGCTGGGATAAGACATATCAAGAAGTGATGGATGCTCACGATAATGTGGTAGTGTCGCCGATATACCAAGTGAATCCTGAGGTTTTCACTATTGACATTACAAACAGCTACGGTGTATCGGGAGAGGGCGAATATGATGCATATTCTATTGCTACCGTCACTGCCTATGACAGGGACTTCTCCTATTGGATTGACAATAATGGAGAAATTGTCAGCTATGACAGAAACTACTCCTTCTATATTAACTATAATGCTGTGATTACCGCAGTTTACGGCGAGGATGTCCCGGCATTGAAGGCTGCAACAAGGATAACAACATTCAATAAGGACTATGATAACAACAGGCTGACATTCTACGCCGAAAGAAGTGCACATTATCAGCTCAATGTTGTTCAAAGCGGCATAATGCTCACAAAGATTGACTATATCGGTGAAAGTGAAGATTTGTTTATTCTTGAAGATGAAATTAATGTTCTCAGAGGCATCTGCCCCAGCAATGTCAATGACGGAACATATTCACTGGCAAAGAAAAACTGGAACTACGAATCGGATACATGGTACGCCCGCTCATACCTTATTGTTGCGGACGGATTAGGCAATCAGACAACAATTTACAGCAACATTGTTTGTGTTCCGCACGATTAAATTAACCTACTCGCAAACAGGGGACGGTTTTGCACCGCTGCGAAAACACACACTAATATCAATGGGAATAATCAAGACCTATCAAAAAGGTTTTGATTATTCCCTACATTTATTCTCACTTCGGGCAGTATAACCGCAACTCATGCAAAATGTTCACTGAAAATGGCTTGAAACCTGCAAAGCACAGATTTCAAGCCATTAAAGCTTAGTATTCGGATTTCATCGGTATTTGATTTGCTTACTTACAGGGCTTGCGCTGAAAATCCCAACGATTACGATGCCTTGAGATATAAGCCCGAATCATCTGTTACCGGAACCTCGCAGGGGAACTCTTCCTCACCAAAGCCCATTGATAATGCCATGAACCTTGCAACATCGGTGTTGCGAACAGCCTGACCGTTCTCAATTAACGAATCTGAGCCATAGATAAACAGCGGAACATTTACGCCTGAATGTGAGCCTGAGGTGTAAACATATTCATCGTCTTCAAGCTTAATGGCTCCTGTTTCATGGTCTGCTGTGACAATAACAAGGGTGCTCTCATCCTCACTTGCAAAATCGACGGCAGCCTCAACTGCCTTGTCGAATTCATAAACTGCCTC
>JAAZFZ010000345.1 GCA_012511485.1 Clostridiales bacterium
ACTCAATATCGTGTGTAACGGTGACAATTGTAAGCCCATCCTCCTTCAATTGCCTGAGTATTCCTGCGAAGGCCTGCTTTGAGAATGCATCAATGCCCTTTGTCGGCTCATCCAGGAGCAGTATTTTCGGCTTGAGCAAAAGCATTTTGGCAAGCGCACACTTTTGCTGCTCACCTCCGCTCAAATCATAGGGATGCTTTGTAAGAAGATGCCCTGTTCCCGTCTTTTCGAGTGCCGCATCAATAATCCTGCGGCTTTCATCCGAGCCATAGCCCATCACCCTGCAGATGTCTTCATAATCCTCTCCGACAGTCTCCTTGAGAAAAACAGTCTGCGGGTTTTGCGGCAGATATGCAATGCTATTCCGATAGAGAGAATTACCCTTGTATTTTTCTATGCTCTTGCCGTTAATGATAACCTTGCCCCGATATGCCCTGTTTAATCCTGCAATAACATTGAGCACAGTCGTTTTGCCTGTGCCGTTGCCGCCCAGAATAAAATATCTTTCTCCCTGATATATCTTCAGCTCAAGCCCTTTGAGAGTGTTGGGCTCATTTTTGTTATATCTAAACCAGACATCTTTTAACTCAACTGTTTTTTCTCCACAGGGCGAAAGGGATGGGGCGAAGAGAATGCCCTTTTTATCGGTAAAGTGAGTTGAAAGAAATTCACGCCCTTCCTTTACCGTCAGAGGGCAGGGGCAGCTTATGTTAAGACCCTGATATAATCTCATTGCACTGGGCAGACCTGCCGCCATTCTATGCCCCCTGAGTCTGTCCCCGACTTTGCGAGGCTCACCGTCAAACAAAATCCGGCCGTTTTCCATGACAATTACCCTGTCGGCAATAGGAAACACCTCCTCAAGGCGGTGTTCGGTGAGCAGAATTGTGAGCCCCAGCTCCCTGTTGAGCTTTTGCAGCGTTGCAATGAAATTTCCTGCGGCTATCGGGTCAAGCTGTGAAGATGGCTCGTCAAGGATTAAAAGCTTAGGCGACAAAGCAAGAACACCGGCAAGGTTAAGCATCTGTTTTTGCCCCCCTGAAAGCTCATGCGTATCCTTATTAAACCACTCCTCAATGCCAAAATAGCTTGCCGTTTCGCCAACCCTGCGGCGAATAAACGGATTGGGCATACCTAGGTTTTCGAGCCCGAACGCAAGCTCGTGCCAGACCTTGTCGGTAACAATCTGCTCCTCGGGATTCTGGAGAACAAAGGCTATTTCTTCGGCAGATGTCCTCTCGCTAAGCTTTGACACCTCAACTCCGCAGTAAAGGATATTCCCGCTTAGGATACCGTGGGGTGTCAGCTCCTGCTTGAGCATTTTGAGCAGCGTAGTTTTGCCGCAGCCCGTCTCGCCGCAAATAACTATAAACTCACCGCTGTTAACGCTAAGGTCAATGCTTTTCAGCGCTTTTGTATCATCACCGGGGTAGGCGAAGCTTAAATTCTCGATTCGTAATATTTCCACTTGAGGCTCTCCTTAACTTCAATGGTAAAGGGTAAAAAAGAAAGTGCAACGAATGACATATATATTAACAGGGACAATGGCGAAAGGGAAACGCGTGTCACAACAGGATAGAATGAAAATGCTGCAATTCCACTCCCGATTCCCCAGGCTGTGATAAAAAACAGAAACAGGCTTGAGATAGTCAGTAAAAGGTCGGAACTGCGGAATTTATAGAGTGTGTATTCCTGCCGACCCTTTAACCCATACCCTCTTGCCCTCATTGAGTTAGCGGTTTCAACGGCATTTTCGAGCGACCATGTAATAAGAGAGGAAAAAACTTTTAGCCACCCCTTTAGCTTGTCTGAATATCTGTCCGAGGAATAAATGCCCATTGCCTTGTGCACATCATTGATTTTTTTCATCCTTATTCCTAAAAGGGGAATCATACGCATTGACATTGTAATTAATAGCGAGAGCTTAGGCACGGTTTTTGAAAAAAGGCACAGCAGCTTATCAGAGGTCATAATCCTGCTCAAGAATTTAAACCAGCAGATAACGGCACAAAGCATTGCGGCAACACCCGCCCCGCACAACAAAGCCTGCGATGTGACATTAAAACCGTTGACTGAAAAAAGTAAAGTGTTCCCCCCATGTGAAAACAAGGGGTTGGTAATGGTAATTATAATGAAAAGAGCTGCATAAAGAGAAAGGTCTGAAAAGAGCTGCCTTTTTGACTGTAAAAAACAATTCATGCAGATTCCGCCGAGCAATGAAATCACCAGCAGCACAGGGTTCTGTGCAAACATTGATATAGAAAGCTGAGTAAAGAAATAAACCGCAAGTGCCGCAGGGTGGTAGCTTTGAAAAGCACTCAATCTGCTCTTTCTCATCCGTACCCTCCTCTCAAACAAAAAAATCCCCTTCAAGCGAAGAAGATTAACTCAGTTAAAAAAGATATGAAAATATAGGTAATCCATATGCAATATTAACGGTTTCACTCTCCGCTGCCCGAAAGTGCCTACCCTTGAGTCTGCAGCAGGTATCCTGACTTATGACCTGCGGTCAAGCCGCGGGAAAAGCGCCTTCTCAGGCATTGAGCCCAATGGCAAATGCTTCACCCATAGTCAATTACAGTAATGGCTGTTGTGTCGGATTTTCACCGAGCTTCCCTTTGCATTGCAGACTGAAAGTTATATTATGCTCTTAGTTTAAACTATTTAAAGAATTTGTCAATAATACAGTCGCTTTTTTTCTATTAGATATTTAAATAATTATTCTCAAATAGTGCATAAAAAAATGTTGTATTTTAGCAAAGCTTATGATAATATAAAACTGTATTAAATATATTGTAAAATTATAATTAAGATGAGAGAGTGGTATAGGTGTCGGATATTAAACAAAAATCACTGAAAATGTCACTCAAACATAAAGACGGAGCAAGTTACGGTGAAGTTGGCGGATATATGACTACAATGCGCTGCAACAAGGAAACGGCAGAGCTTTTTGTAAGTTTTTATATTCCCGATGCGCAGGCCTATGAGAAAGTGGAGAGCGCAGCGCAGCAAGCAGTGGAGCAAAAAAAATGTACCGTGTTCGCTTACGAAATTCTGAACAATTCTATTCTTTTTCGATTTTCCGGCAAAAAAAATGCCAAGGAGAATATTGATGCATTTGTTTCGTATTTTTATCCAATAATGAATAGCTGCGGTGTTTTAGGTGCAGACTATTGCCCGGTTTGCAGGAAAAAGCTGTCTGACTCTGACCGTTTTGAGAGAATAATTAATGGCAACGCGTACCTAATCCACAGTAGTTGTGCGGTAAAGCTGGGGCTTTCGGCAGCAACGCCTGTTAATGAAACACTGCCCGAACTCAGAAAGAACCCTGATGTATATATCCCAAGTGTTGAAGAAAATAAAATTGATTTCAGAAC
>JAAZFZ010000346.1 GCA_012511485.1 Clostridiales bacterium
AATTAAAGAATAACACTACTTTAAGTATCCATATGAGAAAAGTGAATACCCGAAATAACCGGACAACTTTTCAATATACGATATCTGCTGCTCAATTATTCTATTGTTTTCAATCCATTCATTTTTACCAGCGCCGGCATATTCATCTGCCGCTCCGACTTTATATTGAGCGAGACCGAAAACAAGCTTGACATTACTTCCAATGGTAATTTTGTTCCATTCATCTGCAATAGATTTGAATGGAAACTCGGAGTGCTTAAACCCGAAATATATTTGAGGAATAATATAATCAGCATACCCTTCGCTTTGCGACCATAACACTACATTGGCATACAACTGCTCGAAATTTGTATCAATTTTTGCACAAGGACTTATGCTCATAATCAGGCTTTTGTCTTTTGCCTTCACAAGGCTGTAAAGGCTGCTGACAAATGAGTTTATGCATTCCCTTCTCCAATTCGCCAGAGTGCTCATTCCGCCCTTTTTGCGGTATAAGTCATACTGAGTTTTATCTATTTTTTCAGAAACGGTGGGATAAAAATAGTCATCAATATGTATTCCGTCAACATCATAGTTTTCTATAATCTCTCGCACACCATTAAAAATCAAAGCATGAACCTCAGGAACAGAAGGGTTAAAATAAATGCCGAGGTCAGACCTATATACAAAGCTGTCGTTTGACTTATCATTATCCATAAGCCAGATTTTTGCAATATTATTGTCAGAAAGGTTTTCTAAATCGTTTTTTTTGGATACACGGAAAGGATTTATCCATGCATGAACTTTAATTGAGTATTCATGTGCAAGTTCAACTATTATTTTAAGCGGGTCATAACCCGGGTTTTTACCTTGAACGCCTGTCAGCAGTTCAGACCAGGGGAAAATCTCAGAAGGATAAAACGAATCGGAATACGGCCGAACCTGTGCAAAAACAGTGTTAAGGCCGCAGTTTTTAATTTTTTTAAACATAGCTCTGAACTTCTGCGTGAATTGCTCCTGAGTTCCACCTTTACTTGCTTCCATAGACATCTCATAAAAGCTTATCCATACAGCCTTCATAACTTCTTCGGTATAAGGGTCGGGCTCAGTTTCCGTTTCGTAAAAATCAGTCTGAGTATTGTCATGGCTTAAAGTATTACTCTCAGAGTTGAATTTGCAACCACCAAGAATAATGATTAGAACCATAAGTAATATAATAATTCTTTTCATGTTATCACCTGTACAATTAAAAGCATATTTGCTAAAATAACAATGACAAATTATTTTATGAGGTAAACATGGACGAGAAAAGTATATTTTTGTATTGGCTTACTTTTTCGATAATTGGGGTTATTTTAACTGTTTATGATAAAATAGCAGCAAAATCATACCGAAGAAGAGTCAGGGAATCGGTTTTGATGTTTTTTGCATTATTGGGCGGAGCATTGCCTATGTACATCACGATGAAAACGATAAGGCATAAAACCTTACACAAAAAGTTTATGATTGGCTTGCCTCTAATTATGTTGTTGCAAGCTTCGGTAATAATATTTTTAATAAAAAAGTATTGACAAATAAAAAAACCTGGAGTTCAGAGTTGATGCTGAAAACGGTGAAGCCTTCCAGTGTCTTCTTGAGAGATATTTCAAATAATAACATTTTAATAAGGGCTGTATCTGTCACTATGTGCCATGATACAGCCCTTATTTTATTCCTCTATAACCCGACTGAATGCTTGACTTATTTTCTCATAATTCGTATCGGTAAGAGTCAGAGTATTGTTTTTTGGACCGAATTCAAATTTGAAATTATTTGTGTATGAAAGCCCTAATGCGGTGTATGTAATAGAAATTATTTTCTTTTCGGCATTGATGGAGTATTCACCGTTTGCAGATATATTTAGCGATGTGCCGATTTTAACATTTCCTTCTTCCATAAACTCATAGCTGTTAATACTTGATTCCCACTTGCCGATTATCAGCCTTTCGGGTGCATTTTTATAATTATTTATATAATATGCTCCCACACCGCCAATAGAAAGTACAACAGCGATTATTCCAATTATCAACAAAGCCTTTCTCATTTTACTTCCTCCTAAATTATTGAGCCGGTTTAATGCTGGGTTATATGGTTGCTTCTCTTGCACCTTCATCCAAACAGAATTATAGGTATCAGTCCGACTGTAGGTATGCCGTGTGCAGTTATCTCCAAAAAAATGTAACAAAAAGGCTATAACATCATGCCTCGGTAACAATATCGATACTAAGGATTTTGACACTTTCAACGGGCTTATCATTAGCATCCACTGCAACACCGGCAATGTTGTCAACAACATCTATGCCTTCATATATCTGCCCGAAAACCGAATGCTTATAGTCGAGCCAAGGTGCTCCGCCTAATTCTTTGTAGCTCTCAACAGCGTGAGCGGGGAAGCCTCTGTCAGCCAAAGACTCCATCTGTTTAATTAAACCTTCACTAACCGATTTTGCCTGAACAATAAAAAACTGGCTGCCGTTTGTGTTTCTGCCGGCATTTGCCATGGATAGCGCACCTCTGAGGTTATGCAGGTCAACGCTGAATTCATCTTCGAATGGTCTGCCCCAGATGCTCTCTCCTCCCCTGCCGGTGCCTGTCGGGTCTCCCGCCTGAATCATAAAGCCATTAATAACACGGTGAAAAATCAGCCCGTCATAATATCCGTTTTTTGCATGAGTTTTGAAGTTCTCAACTGTTTTCGGCGCCTCATTCGGAAATAGCTTTAATTTTATTGCACCGAAATCTGTGTTAATAATTGCAACGGTATCACCTGATTTTGGTTTTTCAAGCTGTGATATTGGCATATAAGACCTCCTTATTAATTTGTTTTCCATCATTCATTTTATCATTAATTTCCCCGTATCTCAAGTTATTTTTCAACATATGAAAATCTTTGGCATATTATAAAATGATAAAATAAATAATGGAGGTTTGACCATGGCCAGAATATTTCTAGCACCGTCTACTCAGGAGTACAATGAATACTATTCGGGCGGTAGCGAAGAGTATCATATGAATCGGCTTGCCGATGCACTTGCTCCATATCTCTCTGCAAGCGATATACGCTATATAAGAAACAACCCGGAAGGAAATGTTATCGCTTCTGTGGCACTTGCAAATCAGGGTACATATGACTTATATCTATCATTACACTCGAATGCATCTCCCGAAGGCTCGGAGGGCACCTTGCAGGGCCCGGATATTTATTACTTCCCGACAAGTGTTAGGGGACGTCAGGCAGCACAGATTATAGAAGAGAACCTAAAAGAGGTTTACCCTACACCCGAGCTTGTCAATATTATACCCAGTACATATTATTATGAGCTCAGAAGGTCGAGAGCCCCTGCTGTTCTTGTTGAAGTAGCCTATCACGACAATCCCGATGATGCCAACTGGATAACACAGAATACTGATGAAATTGCTCGAGCGCTGGCAATGGCGGTAACGGAATTTTTGAATGTTCCTTTTGTTGAGATGTCCGGCGTTGAGGAGGGAACGGTAAGGCTGACCTCGGGTACGCTTAATATCAGAAGTGCTCCAAGCACAAATTCCGAAATAATCGGCTCGGCAAACAACGGTGACAGAGTTCAAATCCTTCAAACTCTACCCGAATGGTACAGAATAAATCTAGACGGACTTACTGGCTATGCAAACTCCAGATTTATTGAGCTTGACTGATTTAGAAATTGAATGAAATAGAGACTTAGTTTCTCTATTTTTATACGATAATACTATCTTTTATTTTTTGAAAAGTTTTCTCACCTATACCTTTTACATTCAATAAATCTTCAACAGCTATAAATTTGCCGTTTTCAATACGGTAATTCATAATTGCCTGTGCCTTAACTTCCCCTATTCCGGTTAAAGTTATAAGCTCCTCAACAGAAGCGGAGTTAATATTTACAGTATTTTTATTCGGCACATCATTTTGCTTTGAAGGGATATCGGTGCTTATTTGTTTCTTTTCGGTGACTATTGCTTTGGGTACATACCGAGTAGCATCTGCGGCAATATCGGAAGTTCCCTTATCGACCGCAGAGGCTGTTTCATAGTTTATTATTTTAATCGCATTCATTTCAGGCGTGCTGAAAACATTATAGAGAATCAGTGCCGCCATAAGGACTAAGGCAAAGGATATAAGATATAATTCATGCTTTTTTTCACTCATACATCTCACCTTTATAATAAAATTTAAAATCCGTATTTTTCTTTATAGGCTTTTGTAAGATTGTGCATCTGCTCGATTTCCATTTGACGGTTTTTTGTGAATTTATCCGCATTTATGGCACGGCACTTATAGCTAATATCAAGCCCGTCGAGAGACAGATAATACTTTGCATTTACAGGGTACATCTGGCATTCAGCCACTGAAAAGAAACCGACGAAATCCTGAACTCTTTGTGCTTTTTCAGGTTCATTTTGAAAGTTTTTGCATATCCATGAGTAGATTTCGGGGTGGAAGTTTGCCATAACACCGGAAAATCCTGAGCAGCCGAGCTTGAGAGATTCAAGGAGAGTTGCCGAATTTGCATTGAAAATCTTGAACTGAGTGCCTTTTAAGGCTTCCAGCTTTTCTTTAATTATATCAAGATTGCAGCAGGTATCCTTTAGAAAACGGAAGCTGCTTTGCATTGATGCAAGAGTGTTAAGGATTTCAGGCTTCATCAGTCTTTTATAAGGATATGGGCACTCATAAATGCCCAGAGAAATCTCCGGCAGTGAGTTTGCGACATATTCAATATTCCTCAGAAATATGCTATCATCTTCATCCTCTTTTGCAAAACGGTTAGAAATGAAAACATATGCGTCAATTCCGGTCTGTATGTAAGCCTTGGCTTCTTCAATTTGAGTTTTAAGGTTGTCCGAAGTGTGGCCTGAGGCAACAACAGTAATCTCTTTGGGTTTGTGATTCATAATGAATCTAATAAGCTCAAGCTTTTCTTCAAAGCTCAGGTAGAATATTTCACTTGACTGGCAAATTGCAAAAATGCCGTCAACATTCCTCTCTGAATACCAGTTAAGGAGCTGTTCAACGGCATTATAATCAATTCTATTATCTTCAGTGAATGGGGTTAGCATAGTTGGGTAAACACCGTTGGGAATGGTTTTAAACATTGAAAATCCTCCAAGTGATTTATCTACCCATTAAGTGTATGCTATTTTTCTTCTATATTCAATAGATTTTTGCTTATCCGGTCAAATTTTTTCTCAGTAAAGTCAAAATAACTTTTTCCCTTCTTGAAACCTGAACCTGTGACATACCGAGCCTATCGGCAGTTTTTGATTGAGTAAGCCCCCTGTAATACCGCAATTCAATAAGCTTTTTATCCTTTTCATTAAGGGTAGCAACAACTTCATGGAGAGCGATTATATCAGAAATGTTTTCATCAGGCGGTTCTACGGGGATATCGACCTGACCGCCGCCGTTATCCTCATCGGCTGTTAATGAAATAGTGGGCATAGCCGCGTTTAATAATTCGGCGGTTTCTGCAATATCTAAGCCCAGCCTTTCGGCCAGCTCACTGATTGTTGGCTCCTGCCCCAGCTCGTTTGTCAAGTTTTCTTTTTCACGCATTGCATATCTTGCTTTTTCTTTCAAAGCTCTTCCGATTTTTACCGAACCGCCGTCACGGAAAATACGCTTAATCTCGCCAAGAATTACCGGAACGGCATATGTTGAGAATAAAAACCCCTTACTCTCGTCAAAGCCGTCCACAGCCTTAATGAGTCCGACACAGCCTGCTTGAAACAAGTCGTCGTATTCGACTCCCCTGCCCCTGAATTTATTGGCGCATGAATGAACAAGGCCGATGTTTTTTTCAACCAGCTCGTTTCGTGTTTCCCCGGCTTCAACCATTAATTCACACGACCCTTAATGTTTTTTTCAAGTGTGACGGTTGTACCTGAACCAACCTTTGAACGGACTCTGATTTTATCCATAAAGCTTTCCATAACCGCAAAACCAAGGCCTGTTCTTTCGCCTCCCAATGTTGTAAAAAGAGGTTCCATAGCTTGCTTGACATCAATAATTCCACAGCCTCTGTCCTTAATCCTTATTCTTACCCTTCCATCCTCGTAAAGCCCCGCCCATATGTAAATCTTGCCGACACTGACGGGGTAAGCATGGACAATACAGTTTGTAACAGCCTCGCTCACTGCGGTTTTTATATCGGATATTTCCTCAACCGTTGGGTCCATCTGTGCAACGAATGCGGAAACCGCAACCCTTGCAAAGCTCTCATTAACTGACCGGCTTTCAAGCTCAAGCTTGATTTCATTAATCGGTTTCATTTACTTTGTACCTCCTTTTGAATAATGCTTGCAATTTTTTCAATTCCTGATATTTTCATAACCTTATTAATATGAGGTGACATATTGACTATCTCAATTTACCCCCCATAGCTGTTGACAACCTTATACCGTCCCATAACAAGCCCGACACCCGAACTATCCATAAAAGACACATCAGAAAAGTCAATTCTTAAAACCTTAGGGCATTGCTTTTCAACTGAACTGTCAATTGCTTCTCTTATTCGAACGGCGTTGTGATGGTCTATTTCCCCGCTTATAAATGCCGTTATTCTCATAGGAGTAGAAATAATCTGAACAGGCATTTTTTATTCCTCCTTTTATATAATTTCTATTATTACCAATATTATGCAAAAATCCCTTACCCAAATAGGATAAGGGATTAGTTTAAAAATTTTTAGGGAAACAGGTATGTTGGTTTTTCTGTTAATTTGCCGTTTTCAGATTGTTTCTGACTTCTGCTGCAAGATAAAAAGAGCCGCAAACGACTATGGCATCATTTTCATTGGTAACACCCTTTGCATAGTTGAGTGCTTCAAGAGGTTCATCTATACTCACACAATCAGCACAAAATGCTGATGCCGCCTGAGCGAGTTTTCGTGCTTCAAGTGACCTGGGGTTATGCGGTGTTGTAGCAACAACCTTACAAAAATTCTGTACAACAATGCTCAGATAACGCTTATAGTCTTTATCCTTCATCATACCGATAACCGCAACTATCCTTTTGCCCTTGAAATACTTTTTTATGCACTCATCAAGTGCTTTTGCGCAGCCCTCATTATGCCCACCGTCAAGCAGGATAAGGCTTTTATCGTTGAACACTTCCATCCTTGCCGCGATTGATGTATTTGCAACTCCCGCAGAGATATTCTCATCTGACACCTTCAGGCCGGTACTGTTCAAAGCTCTTGCCGCTGCAACAGCAACGGAACAGTTTTTTACCATATGCTCACCAATGAGCGGAATTGTTAAATCAATGCCGTCGATTTGTGCTTTTGTGCCTCTAATATCTTCATTAATAATTTGAATATTTTCTATTTTGGGTATGATTAGCTTATTATTCATTTTATAGGCGGTTTCGGTTATTACTCTTTTTGCTGCTTCGAGCTGCTCAGGGTAGCTCACTGTTATACCGCCCTCCTTGATTATGCCGCATTTTTCCAAAGCTATTTGCTCTATTGTCGAACCTAGTATATTTATGTGGTCAAGAGATATTGAAGTAATTATACTGAGCAGCGGTGTTTTGATAATGTTTGTTGAATCAAGGCGTCCGCCAAGCCCCACTTCCAAAACAACCACATCACATTTGCTTTGAGCAAAATATAAAAATGCGGCTGCTGTAATTACTTCAAATTCAGTTGGCTCAATTCCTTCCAAAGCCAAAGCATAAACAACTTTTTTTATTTTTTGGGCAATACCTGCAAGCTGCTCCTTTTCAATCATTTGACCGTTTATCTGAATTCTCTCACGAAAATCAACTACATATGGAGATGTGAACAACCCCACCTTATAGCTCGCTAGCTTGAGTATTTCTGCAATCATAGCAGAGGTTGAGCCCTTTCCGTTAGTACCTGCAACATGGATAAATTTCAATTCATTCTGCGGATTACCGAGCTTTTCGCACAGAGCTTTTATCCTCTCAAGACCGGGATTAATTCCGAACTTTAAGAAAGAATGAAAAAATTCAACTGCTTGCGTATAAGTCATTATTGCCTCCGATTATAAAGGTGCAGATTTACTGCACCTTTTTACAAGTATTTAATTAAGATTTGAAAGGCTTTCTTTTAGCATTTCAATCTTGTCGGTTAGCTTTTGAGCCGCTTGACGCTGCGCTTCAACTACGGCGGCGGGTGCTTTTGAAATAAAATTCTCATTGCCCAATTTCATTTTCACACCCTCAAGCTGTTTTGTTGTGTTGATTAACTCCTTATTGAGCCTTGCACGCTCAGCCTCAAAATCGACAAGGTCGCCCATCGGGATAAATATTTTAGAGTCCATAGTTACTATGCAGACTGCACCGTCAATATCGTATTTGTCACCGACTTCAACTTCGGAAGCGCCGGCAAGCTTCTGCATTATAAGAGAAGCAGATTCAAATGTATTCTTAAACGGAGT
>JAAZFZ010000347.1 GCA_012511485.1 Clostridiales bacterium
ATATTTATTAAAGTTTTAGGAGGCTTTGTCTTGAGCGATAAAATTAAGGATAAAAATGTTGATTTTCTTTTCAAGGCTATTTTGCAGCTTAAAAACTTGGACGAATGCTATGACTTTTTTGAAGATTTATGCACAGTAACGGAATTAAAAGCAATTTCTCAAAGAATAGTTGTTGCAAAAATGCTTAGTGAAAAGCGCGTTTACAGCGACTTTGTCAAGTCTACAGGCGCTAGCACTGCAACGATAAGCAGAGTTAATCGTTCCCTCAACTATGGTTGTGACGGTTATGAAAAGATTTTTGCAAGGATGGAAGAAGAAAAATGAGCGGTTACGGCGTTTTTTCCAAATACTATGACCGTCTGACCTAAATTGTTGAATACAAAGAGCGTGCTGAATATTTCTGCACGCTTCTTTCAGCTTTCGGAGTGGAGGGCAAAACTATTATCGACCTTGCCTGCGGCACGGGCAACCTTTCATTTGAGCTTATGAAGCTGGGGTTTGATGTTATCGGCATAGATGCAAGCCCCGAAATGCTAAGCATAGCACAAAAAAAAGCGTTTGAGAATGGTATTACACCGCCTCTTCTCTTGTGCCAGAGGATACAGGAGCTTGATCTTTACGGAACATCGGAGGCAGCCATATGCTTTTTGGATAGTATTAATCATCTGACCGACCCTGAGGATGTAAAAAACACTTTTGTCAGGCTGCATTATTTTATTGAGCCAGGCGGTATTTTTATTTTTGATGTGAACACCTTGTACAAACACAAAGAAGTATTGGGCAATAATACTTTTGTGCAGGAAGATGATGATGTATTCTGCGTGTGGCAGAACAGTTATAACGACTCTGACAAAACTGTAGATATAAATCTTGATTTTTTTGAACAAAGAAACGGAGTCTATCTAAGAAGCAGCGAGAGCTTCACTGAACGCGCCTATTCAATTAAAGAATTGAGAAGCTGGTTAAAACAGGCAGGCTTTAAGGTTCAGGCAGTTTATGACGATATGACAACAAATCCAGTTTGCCAAACTTCACAAAGGGTTGTTATTGTCGCAAAAAGGATTTGAATAAAAAGGGGTAAAATTATATGGGTAAGCTCGTCCGTTGTGTTTCAAGGGAAGGCACATTAACTGTTATGGCGGTTGATTCAACCGATATCGTTAGTCAGGCAAAAAGGATTCATAATACTTTACCTGTGACATCTGCGGCTTTAGGCAGGCTTTTGACAGCTGCGTGTCTTATGGGCAGTGCGCTCAAGGGTGACAAGGATTCAATAACTCTCAGGCTCAACGGTGGCGGGCCTGCTGGATCAGTCGTTGCCGTTTCAGACAGTAAAGGAAATGTCAGGGGATATATTGCCAACCCCAATGTTAAATTACCTTTGAATCAGCTGGGCAAGCTTGATGTTTCAGGCGCGGTCGGAAAAAATGGAACACTTACAGTCATGAAGGATTTAGGGCTCAAGGAGCCATATGTATGCAGCAACCCAATTATTTCTGGCGAAATTGCTGAGGATATAACTAGCTATTTTGCCGTTAGCGAACAGATACCGACTGTATGTGCACTCGGTGTGCTTGTGGATGTTGACCTTTCAATAAAAGCGGCAGGAGGGTTAATTATTCAACTATTGCCCTTCGCTTCTGAAGAAACCATTTCAACAGTTGAAAAATGTATTAAAAACCTGCCCTCTGTTACAACTATGCTCAGCGACGGGCTCACACCGGTTGAAATATGCCGGAGGGCATTGAGTTTGTTTGAGCTGGATTTACTCGATGAGTCTGAGCCGAAATATAAATGCAACTGTTCTAGAAGAAGAGTTGAAGATGCTTTAATCTCAACAGGCCGGCAGGAGCTTGAATCAATGGCTAAGGATGAAAAAACTGAAGTCAGTTGTCATTTCTGTAATAAAAAGTTTATTTTTACTTCAACTCAAATTAAAGAGCTTTTGAATAAAAGTTAAAAAATTTAAACATTTTTGTTGTATAATTCCACAAATATGTTCTATTAATGCGGAAATTAGTGTTAAGCTTTTATAGATAATTCACATAGGATGGTGTTAATTATGACAGAAAATGTTGATTTTAGTTGTTATTCCTTCATGAAAAGCTGCTCCACCGGTTTTGATGAAGCAGGTGCCGTTACATATTTCGGCAATAAAATAAAATATAAAAAGCTTTTCAAGGATATCGATTTATTGACGCAGTATTTTTTAAGCATAGGTTTAAAGCACGGTGATGTTTTTACCATCTTTTTGCCGACAACTGTTCAAAGCATTGTAGCATTCTATGCACTTAATAAAATCGGAGTTATTTCAAACATTGTTTATCCATTAACACCGCCCGTCGTTCTGATTGAAAAAATGGAAAGATTGAATTCCAAAGGTATTCTTATTCTTGATTTACTGGCCGCACCTTATATAAAACTGCTAAAAGAGAGAAACTATAAAATAATTGTCTGTTCAAATTCAGATTATGTCGGATGGCTGACGCCTTTTTTTAAGATTTTTGAGCATTTAAAAGTAAAATCAGCAAATGAAATACTTCAAAGCACAACAAAATACTGTGATGCGCTGAGGGTTCATGAAAAGTTTGATAACAGCTATACGCCCTCAGGCAGTGATATTGCCGTTTTTCTTCACGGTGGAGGCACGACAGGTGAGAGCAAAACAATAATGCTCAGCAACTCTGCATTAAACTACCTTGCTCTAACGGTCAGCAGATTGGATAAAGAGCACAAGCCCGGTGATGAGTATTCACTCGTTGTTCTGCCGCTTTTCCATGCTTTTGGGCTGGGCGTTTCCGTCCATTTCAGCCTCTGCAACGGCTTCTGCTGTGTACCAGTTCCCAAATTCAAACCGTCAAGCGTTAACA
>JAAZFZ010000348.1 GCA_012511485.1 Clostridiales bacterium
AAAAAGCATTGAAAAGAAGAACGGGCAAGGTAATATTGCTTATGACTTTTTTCAATGCCTCAAGCCCCTGCCCGCCGAACAGTTTTCCCCTGTTGCAATAAACGCCGAGCCCTATTACAGCAATAACGGGCAAAATCATTTTTAGTATTTCGGTTAACATAAAATCGTTCCTTATGTCAAAAAAGGCAGACCGTAAAGTCTGCCTTTTTTCTATTTGTTGATTGCGTCCTGAAAGAACTGCCAGGCTTCCCTATCCGTAAACCCTTCATGGACAATTTTTGCAATGGCTTGAGCCATTTCAACGGGATGATTGCTCTGGAAGATGTTTCTTCCCATGTCAAGCCCCCGTGCTCCGCCTGCAATTGATTTGTATGCCAGAGTGAGTGCCTCCTCCTCGGGCAGCTTTTTGCCGCCTGCAACAACTATCGGCACCGGGCACGCAGCAACTATTTCTTCAAAATCCTCACAATAATAGGTCTTGATGATGTGCGCTCCCATCTCTGCAACAATTCTGGTTGCAAGCTTGAAAAAACGAGAGGTGCGCTCCATATCCTTGCCGACTGCCACAACCCCCATAGTCGGTACACTGTAGCGAAGGCCTGCATTTATTGTTTTTGACAAATTATCAATGCTTGTTAACTGACCGTCGGCACCGATAAATGTCTGGACAGCCATGCAATCTGCATTCATTCTTATAGCGTCCTCAATGTCAACCGCAACAATCTCATGAGAAAGGTCATCATTCATCATTGACGAGCCTGAAGAGGTTCTAAGAGCAATTGACTTCCCGCAGTCCGGAGATATGCAGGTGCGCAGTGCGCCTCTTGTACCCATGAGGACATCTACATGAGGCATAAGCTTAGGGACAATAATGTCCAGCCTCTCAAGCCCCGCCGTGGAGCCCATAAAATAACCGTGGTCAAATGCGAACATAACAGTGTTGCCGCTTTTAGGGCAAAAGATGTTGGAAAGGTGTTTTTTCATGCCCCATTCAAGGTTGTTTGCACCCTTGACATGGAAGCTGCCCTGATTGGCAAACGGTATATCCACATGATAGTTTTTTGGTACTTTCAATCCTTCTTTGTCTGCCATAAAAATCCTCCTTACCGTTTAAAAATTGTTTAAAGTATGGCCGGGGGGATGCCCTCAGCCATACGGTTTAAACGGTCAGCGCCTCAAACAAAAAAATCAGAAGTTATAATCGTTCATGTTGTCTTTGTTAAAGACTGTTCGCTCAGGCATAAGAACAACGCCGTTATTGCTTGCACCTGTGCTTGCTCCGGATACGAGAACATCGTTTGGCATAATCTCAACTTCACCGATGCCGGGGATGTTAATTTTGTCGCCGACTTTGACGGTGTTGCCTGCTGCAAGGTATGCTGAAAGGTAGCAGCCCATTGCGCCCTGAATGCCGCAGTCCCAAAGTCCCCATTGCTCAATGACGCCTGCAGCACAGTACTCTTTAATGGACATCGGAGATGCAAAGCCCGTAATAGAGACATCTTCTTGTGTCAGGCCCTTGTTCTGGGCAGCCTTGCACTGGCCGGGAAGAGCTGTGGAGTCATTGCAAATGATAAGGTCAATATCGGAATGTGCCTCAAGAACAGAAGCGCCGATAGAGACAGCTTTTTCAGCATCCTGCTCTGAGTAGTAGTTGTCAGGAGCTACATTTACCCAGTTCGGATACTTTTCCGCAATGTATGTCTCGCCAGCCTGCTGCCAGGAGTTCTGGTCGGCAACGGTTGCCTGTGAGTAATGCCAGCAGTATTTTACCTCGTCATTGTCCGGGTTTACGCCGCGATTTTTGAGAGAATTAACGCCCATGTCTACGAGCATTTTACCCAGCTGGTCAGGTGTTCCCTGTGAAACCATTAGTGCTCTGGCATCGCTGGAAACATCGGAGTCCCAGGTTACAACCGTTATGCCTGCATCAATAGCGTCTTTGAGAGCAGAATCAAGGCCTGTTGCGTCAACAGATGATACACAGATAGCATCTGCACCGCTTGCAACTGCATTATTGATAACCTGAACCTGATCGGCAACAGCTGCATTTGAGCTACCCTGATAGTCAACAGTGAAGCCCCAGTCATTTGCGAATTTCTGCGCTCCGTCGTTTGCAGATTCAAAGAATGCATTGCCTGTCAGCTTAGGAATGAAACCACCGGTTTTGCCTTTTACGCTGCCTTCATTATCTGTTCCATCGTTACCGCCTGCAGTTGCAGAGGTGTTGTTGTCGTCTCCATTGTTTGCGCAGGCTACCAAAGCGAAAACTATAGTAACCGCTAATAATAGTGCGAGAAACTTTTTCATCTGATTTTTAGCCTCCTAAAAATATATTATTTGAAAGCTCTTTTGAGCTACAAATACACAATTAATCTGCGTTCTTTTTTCGCAAAAAAAGCTTGCTGAAAGCTGCATAGGTTTTGGAATTTGAAGCTATTGCACGACCTATAACAACAGCAAGCAGAAGAATGCCGACAGGTATATCAAGGTACTGTGTGCTGATTTTAAAGCTAAGGGGCAGACCGAAGCGAAGAACACCAATCACAACCGCCGCAAGCGCCGTGCCTAATATGCTGCCCTTGCCGCCCGTGCTGAGTGTGCCGCCGAGCACTACTGCCGTGATAATGGGTAGAGTAAAGGTTGCACCGATGTCACTCTTTGCTGTGCCGAGATAAGCTGTGAGGACTATGCCTGCGATTGAGGCACCGATTCCGCTGAGAATATAAGTGCTCATAACTACACGGCGGCTGTTGATGCCCGAATACTCTGAAGCCTCATGGTTAACGCCGACAAGGAACACGCTCCTGCCGTATTTTGTTTTGTGAAGCAAAAAGTAGCAAATAATGATTAATGCAATGAAAATCAACAGCTGGCTGGGGATGACTCCGAAAAGTTTGAACTTTGCAATTTGAGTAAAGCTCTCCGGAAAGCCGCTGATGCCTTTATAGCTTTCCGTCGCCGATATCTTTGAAATGAGCAGCGCAATGCCTTGAAACAGAAAGCTGCCGCCGAGGGTTACAATCATTGGCTGAACACCGCAGTATGCCACAAAAAAACCTGAAAGTGCTCCACAAAGTGCCGCAATAACAACTGAAACGATGACTGCGCCCCAGATGTTCATGCCGCCGTCCTGCCACGAAACGCCTATGACTATTGAAGTGAGCCCCACTATTGAGCCTGCCTGAATATCTATGCCGCCCGTGACCATAACAAAGGTTACAAAAAGAGATATTATGCAAATGGAAATAATATCGTTGATAGAAAGCAACATTCTCGTAAAGGTAAACTTTTCGTTTGCAAGTGAAAATATTATGAATTCACTCAATAAAAGGAAGGTTAAAACGGTTTCCCATCTTTTTACGGTGCTTTTGATGCTGCTTCTGAATTGTATAAGTGATGAGTTAATGTTCATGCTGCTTATCTCCTCTCGCAGGGGTCAAAGCCGTCCTTGCCATCAGGCGCTGACGGCGGTTCTTTGTTGCCGAACGGTTTTGCGTCAAAGCGTCCACAACTACTATTGTTATCAGAAGAATGCCTGTAATGGTGTTATCATAATCGGATGAGAAGCCGAGGAAAACAAGAATACGACTGACCGACGACATTATTATTGCTCCGATAGAAGCACCTATCAGGCTGCCAAGGCCGCCGGAAAGGCTGATGCCGCCAAGGACACATGCCGCAATGGCTCTGAGCTCATATCCGTTACCTGCCGTGGGGGTTATGAAGCCAATTCTTGATGAATAGATTAATCCCGCTACAGCGGCAAAAACACCGGAAAGGACATAGGCAAGCAATTTCGTTTTATTTGTCGGGATGCCAACAAGGGTTGCACCCGAGGCATTGTCACCGACAGCAATAAAATATTTTCCCTTGCGGGTTTTAGCAAGAATAATACTCAACACAATAACAACCGCTAGTATTATGGCATAATAAACTGTCAAGTTGCCTGCGATTTTAAACTGAGAGAGCCTTGTAAACCAGGCAGGCAGGTTCTCAACCCATGCACCCTTTGTGTAAACATAAATCAGACCTCTGACAATTCCGTTTGTACCCAGAGTAAATATCAGCGAAGGGATGCCCAAATAAGCAACGCCCCAGCCGTTTAAAGCCCCGATAACCGCACCTATAATAATTCCAACAATTACGGCAACTATCCATGATGAGCCGTTTACAAGCATTGTTGACGACACTGCGGCGGTTAAGCCCAGAGTTGCACCGATTGAAACATCAATTTCGCCCGTGAAAATAGTGAACGCTATTCCGCATGCCAGAAGTGTGAAAACAACACTGTCATTAAGGCAGTTGATAAGGCTTGTCGGGGTAAGAAAGCCGGGATTGAATATTCCGACGGTACCAAAGAGAATTACAAGAAACAGCAAACTACTCATTTCACGCATTTTTGCTGTTTTTTTAACAAAATTCATAACTCCACCTTCTGTTCTCCGGTAACGCCGAATGATGCTGCCATCAGGTTATCCTGGTTAATATCGTCTTTGAGGAACTCACCGTTTATCCGCCCCTGATATACCGTTACGGC
>JAAZFZ010000349.1 GCA_012511485.1 Clostridiales bacterium
TAGTGCGGAATGAATTTGACACTATATTAAGCCGGAAAAAGGGGATCAAGTATGAATATGAAATTATAACAAAGGCGTCGGAAAGAAAATGGGTGCTCGAGCTTGGCGAGGGGATCTACGACATAAGTACCACCACTTTCTCTCTAAGGTGTCGTTGTTATAACACTGAGTTCTGGCGAATATTCCGTTTCTGTATTGCGTCTTGGCTGGCCATCTATGCTATATGGTTTTTTGGCAATGGCGATGGCCTGAGCGCGACTGGTATTACTCAGGTATTTTAAAAGTAGAGAAACTAACTCCTAAAGGTATTTTTCTTTATCTTTACAATTAATTATATGTCGTGTGCTGTAAATAATCAATTAAAACTTGGCAAGTAAGATAATAATTAGTTGGATAATTTGTTAAAAATGTATATAATCTGGAACGGTTGACAATTTGTAGTAACCAATAACGTGTAGATGTGTAGCAAATTGTTAAGCGAAGAAAACATGCAAATTCGCCACGCATTTTAAGATATGTGTCTACTTATTTAAATGATGCCAATTATTTAATAATTCCTGCACATATACCAAAGCCAGACTTTTCTCCTTTGAATCAATGCACCCCTTGATTCTGGATATGTTGATATTGAGGTCAATCATCTCATCTTTTTCAACACTGAATTGTATAAAAGGAAAGATCTTTTTCTCAATAACATCCTGCATTTGAGTTATTTCTGTTTCAACATTAGCCCAATCGTCTGCAATGAGGCTTTGCCGTATCCTCTCGGCATGATCCGGTACGCTGTAATTATTGGGACTCTCAAATAAGAAGTCCGAGTTCATAATAAGAATAAAAATGCCGATTGCAATAACAGGTATTGATATCAATAATATTCTTTTCATCGCTCATCCCTCAATAAGGCCCTTTGTAGTCACTGATGATAACGGGATTCTGGACATGGTCGGAATACTTATCGATGTAGAGCGTACCGTCCTGGTTTAATGCCATAAAAAATACTTCTGAAGGCGATTTGACATTGTTTTTTCGCAGTTCCTCATATAGCCACTGTATATCTTGGTTGAGCTGCCTGAGATTTTGATCAATAATCAAGCCGTTATATATGATTTCGGTTGACATTCCGTTGCTGCGAATCGGCAAATTCAAATCCTGCATGGTCGCGTTCATAAACTCCGGTTTTTTCAGAACCGAAACCTGACCGTCTTTTTCCAGTATGGCATATTTGACCTGCATAATATCGAATATATCCTTTTGCCGCAGCTGCTCAAGCAAATCATCAAGCCGGTACCGCATTTTTTTCATCGAGTCCTCTAAGATTTTCCCATCCATGATGACTATCGCGGGTTCCCCGTCGATATATTTCGAGGCATATCTCCATTTTATAGCAATTACTTGAAGTAGTAAAACAGCGATCGTCCACGTCAGAAGGCCGACCCAATGCGGCCAGGCTCTGCTCGTCAAGTCAGTTGTTAAGGATGATGCCGATGAGCCGATTGTAATTCCCAGTATATAGTCGAAAAATGTCAGCTGGCTGATCTGCTGTTTTCCCAGTACCCGTGCAAAAATCAGCAGCGTAAAGAACGCAATGATACCACGTACGATTACAACGGCCGCTTCATTCATACATATCCCTTTTCATGTGAGTTCATTCCTATATTATTCCGTAATTGTGGGATACAATACAGAAGGCGTTGAAAACCATTATTTTTTGAAAATGTGCAGGTACGGTATCCCTGCTGTTCTGCCTGGTATAGAGCGCTGTATTCGCTTTAGGTATTCTTTTTAGGTTGACATGTAGGATTGTCAAACATCTTGGTCAGTCAACTATA
>JAAZFZ010000052.1 GCA_012511485.1 Clostridiales bacterium
ACCATCCCCTACCATAAATCTTGCTTGAAGGCTGAAATGTCTCCGACTACGACAAGGGAAGAATGGCACCATATACGGCATCTTGCTATTTTATGTTTATTCTTTTCCAGGGTTTCCAATAGTTTCGTCAAATCAATTCTTATATCATTTATAGATGACGGTTGTCTACCTTCCTCCTTCCATGCCTCGACACCGGGTTCCATGGATACCATGTCCTCCAGGTACCCTATTCTATAAAAGGGATCATTATACTCGACATGAAGGAGCAAGAGTGGTTGCTGCTGACCACGACCCCGGGCCTGTCTGTGCTGCGTACCCTGCCATAAACCTCTTAGAAGCAATTCTTGGTCTTCCTCGGTCATCCCTGTATGTTCTGCGTTTTTTGCATTAATAACAGCAGGCATTATAAATACAGCAAAGGGAACAGTATAGCTTGTCCATATGGTACCCTGAGTTTTACCCTCCTCACCTTCTCCTGAAACGTTCTGCTTTGCATCACTACTTGGCATAACAACTGTACCTTGCACATACTGGCTGTTGACAGGATGCAGTGAATGCGCCCAGCCGAATTGAACAGGCCCCGTGAGATGGAACTTAGGTTTTACCGAATACACAATACCAAAGGTTCGTACATCGAAACTGTGTTCCAGTAGCACTCCCTTCATATCCTCCTCGGCTTCTTCTTCTTTGCCTGCTTGTTTTGTTATCAACTCTGCCAGGCTTTTGCGGCCTAAAAGGATCCCCTTTTCGTTTACCCTTTCTTGAACAAAAATTAGATTTTTCTTATCTGCTCCTCCATCGGGATAAAGGTCAAGCACGAAATCCCTTACGTCCCGTTTTATACTGACATCGCTAAGCGAAATCCTACCATCCTCTACGGGAAAAATTCTCCGCGCATCACTGTCGTTAAGGGGGTCCCTGTTTGGTATACCATCCTTCACGGATTTTATGAACAGAATTTCTCCATTTTTAACCGTCATTGTTTTACCTCCTCGCTTTTTTTATATATTAAATAGCCTGACCAAAAAGCGGTCATGAATGTATCCCTTTGCGATACCAGTAGATTTTTATTGTCTGCCTCAATAAACCCCAGCAATACATGACCTAAAACCGTTCTGAAATTACCCGCCAATTTTAAATCCCACTGCTCTGCCAGTTCTTCGCAACGCAGCAGCCCGTTTTTCCATATCATTTTGGGGTCTAATTTGCTGCCAAATTTCATAACACGTTGTTTAACAAAGTCTTTTTTAGTCTTTTGGTAATACGAGTTAGAAAACTGCTTAAGAAGCATTCCAGAAACAAACCCCAGCATTTCCGGCGATGCCACATCTTCAGTATTGATCTCTCCCCTGTTGTAAGCATCAATCGTCCGCTGCCAATCTGCCAATTCTTTCACTCCTTTCTCTTTCATAAGGATTTTTTCATTATAGTTGCTTAAGAAGTATAAAAAGCTGAAATAGAAAATCAGCTCCTGTTTCATACCCCAGAAGTCTTCTTTGTTTGCAAGTTGGTTTAGTTTCTTTGACATCGATAACAGTAGACGGTCAATCTTCAATTCCTTTTTGTGAAGTGTATCCCTAAGGCTGCCCCAAAGGTATCCCGAGCCATAGGCATTGCCAAGTAAAGCAGGAAGGGTTTCAACTCGGAATACACGGTCCTCTTTAAGCCCAAATATTTTTTGTATTTGCGGCAATGCTTTTCGCTTGAGGTCTTTTAGAATGGCTTGGATTCCGTACGCTACACTGGGTATTACATCCTCAATAACTGCCCTTATGTGCATGGCTCCCTTTGACAAGTCCCCGGAATAGTAAAGAATAGACAACCGGTATTTATCACTGCTCTCGGGTACTATACTTTCCTTCAGCCCTGCCAGTACTTCCAGGTGCAAATCGGTATTGCTTATCTCACCGTCCTTTTTGAGCATCCGGCGAAACTTTTTGTAAGATTTACCCAGATCGCTTTCAAGAAGGGGCAATACCATTGGAATACCGTATATCGCTTCATAGCTTGATGGTTTTTTGAATTTTTTAGCTTCAACGTTCTCTATTGGTGCAAACATTTCTTTTAATATGCTGCTTGAAATGGGTACTTGGATCTGCTTGAGGAACTGAGCACCGTATAGAAATGCTTCATAGCTTTCCCTGTCAATCTTTATCCCCTTTGTCCAGTCATTGTTATCCCAGTAAATTGAGCTTGGCATCTCCCGTGTAGGAGAAAGCCACAACCATGATTTGTTGTAGACCGATACCACTTCATCGCTTTTTTTGTTCGTAAAGGTGGAAACTGCGTTCATCCTCTTGCCTAGAGAACTTGCCTCGTCAAATTTTGCGTTTATTATTCCTTTTAACACTTCTTTCCCATTGAGATGCAAATGATAACCTTCATCAATAACGCTTTCGCTAATCCATAATAGCGAAGGGTCACCTTTTCTTTCGTTAAGTTTCTTGAACGATGACAGCCTTTCGTCAAATATTATGAGTATACCCAACTGCTTCTCATCAGAAATCATAGTACCCGTTTCTTTTTCCAGAAGCTTAGTTACACGACACAAAACACTTTGCTTTTCTTCTTCGCTCCAATCCTTGTAACCTATAGTA
>JAAZFZ010000350.1 GCA_012511485.1 Clostridiales bacterium
AGCTTTCTCTTTTGCCTTTTTGGTGTTTTCGGTTTTTTTAGCTTTTTTTTCTCTGTTTTCCGGCTGGGTGGAACGATTATGGAATCTTTTTGTTCTGCTTTTGTGTGGTTCTTGGGTGCTGATGGCTTGGTTTTCATTGTATGGTGCTTTTGCTCCTGTTTTCTCTTTGTGCGTCTTGTTTCGTGGGGCTTTCATATTCTGTCTCATCCGTAGGCTTGTACTTATTTTTGCAAACAACTATAACTGCTTTTTTATGGCACCTACGGCCACCCTAAAATTACGCTGCGTTCTTCGTGGAAAGTCTAACCGGCCCTTGCTTTTCGTGCCCTCAATCGACGGGCCGGTAAGACTTTTCTCACGCTTTACTTGCTATTTTGGGTACCCGGCTCTGGTGCGTTGTCTGCGGCTATTCTTCGCTGGCCTTATCGCATGTAAGGTGAGTACCGCCAAAGGTACTGTCCTATTTTTCCATATCATAGGTATTTTATTCTGCAAAGAGTTTAAAGAAAAAATACATTACTGTGAAAGTGAAATAACTGTGTATGCCGCATGGATGGCCAGTTTGTGGATTTATTAATTGACAATTGCAGTACATTTATGATATAATATATCTAGATAATGAGTTTCGGGGGGATGTTATGAATTCATGTTTTGACTGCGGTAATCTTGACAAAAAACGTAAATTAGTTAATGGTGCCTTCTATAATTATGCCTGCAATGCCAGAAGTGGTCATACCTGCGGATCGGTGAGGTGTGATAAGGATTTGAAGTGGCAAGGCTGCAGCGAATGGATTGAAATTCATAAGCTGAAGCAGTTGAGCATTTTTGATATGATGCAGTAAAGGAGGCGTTGATTATGCTACTTGCAGTATAGTATACGACGGTACGGGCGGCTTTTTTTGTATTAACAGTATGACAATTGCAGTACATTTTGTTAAAATTAATAGTGTAACATCATGTTGATTGACCCGGCCACTTGATTTACCGAGCTTTTACATTTTTGAGAGGAGGCATATGTCATGTTTCAAAACAATCCTGATTTCTACCCAACGCCAAACAGTCTGATTGACCGGATGCTTTCGGGAGTCGAATTTGATAAAGTTAAAACCGTTCTTGAGCCATCTGCAGGTAAAGGCGACCTAGTTTCAAAGGTAATAGATAAAATGAGAACTTCGCACGGCTACTATGGCAGCAGGGAATTTAACTGTGACATTGATACCGTAGAGTTGGACGATAACCTTCAGCATATATTGAAGGGTAAGGGCTACAGGGTTGTACACAACGATTTTCTATCATTTCAGACTTACAAAAAATATGATTTGATCGTTGCCAATCCTCCGTTTTCCCAAGGTGACAAGCACCTTCTAAAAATGATCGAGCTGCAGCAGAATGGTGGAGGTATAATCGTATGCCTTCTGAATGCTGAAACTCTACGTAATCCCTGCACTATAACCAGGAGTGATCTATTGGACAAGCTGGACAAGTATAACGCTAGCATAGAATTTATCCCTAATGCTTTTGTTGATGCAGAGCGTCAAACCTATGTTGAGGTTGCGCTAATAAAGCTTGAAATCCCGCACAGCGATCATTATAGTGTCATTTTGGACGACCTTAAGAAAACAGAGCAATTCAGGGATGAATCTCTATACGGCAATGATAATCTTATCAGCGCTGATTTTCTTAAAGGTATCGTTGAACAGTACAATTTTGAAATACGGGCCGGTTTAAAATTAATATCCGAGTGGAGGGCAATTAATAGATCATCATTTAATGGTGTTTCACTCAGTATCGTTTGTGATAATTCTGATAAAAATTCAAGCCTGCATAATAGCTTTATTAAAAAGGTCAGGATGAAATATTGGAAGGCACTTTTTGAGTCCGATAAGTTCATGAACCTTTTTACCTCCAATCTGAAGTACGAGTATCTTAATAAAGTTAGTGAACTCTGCGACTATGAATTTTCGCTCTATAATATCTACACAATAAAGCTTCAGCTTAACAAGCATATGATCAAGAGCATGGAAGATACAATAATGAAGCTGTTTGAAGAATTTTCACATGTTTATCACTGGCATCCCGAAACCGGCAAGAATATTCACTATTATAACGGTTGGGCTACTAATAAGGCTTGGAAGATCAATAGAAAGGTCATTATCCTGCTTAGCGGATTTAAGGATCTTCAATACTCCTGGGGAGGCTTCAGGCCTACTA
>JAAZFZ010000351.1 GCA_012511485.1 Clostridiales bacterium
GATATTAAAGAAATATACAGGTTCAGGAACCGTGTTCTTTCATCATCGGACTTTTTTTTGTGGGACGAAAAAGCTATTGACTATGCAATAAGAGAGAATGAGTTGACAAACGGCAGAGCAGTTTTCGCAGCAGCTGATAAAAACCTTTGCGGCTATGCTCTTTTTCACGAAATAGACGGCAGCGTATTAGTTAATGAATTGTGCTTTTTAAACGGAAAATTCGGTGATATTGCTGCTTTGCTTCTTGCCGAAACTGAGTGCGATAATTTTAGATTAAGTCTGCCTGTTGTATTTCCGATAAGCAGTGATAACAATACAGTCAGGTCTAATGCTATGATTTTCCCCGTTTCTGATAGAGCAAAGAGAAATATAGGTTATATTAAAAATGCATATTTTGGCCTTACGCTGGAATAATCGGGAGTGATTAAAATGTTTTATGCTTTTTATGCACAGGGTTGTGAAGAAATCGAGGCTGTTACCTCAGTTGATGTATTAAGACGGGCGGGTATTAGTGTTAAAACACTTGGTATAGGAGCTAAAACAGTTTTTGGCTCCCACGGCATTGGCATTGTCTGTGATGAAATAGCGGATTTGAGGTTCATAAATGATATAGACGGGATTATTCTGCCCGGCGGAATGCCAGGTACTCTTAATCTTGAGGCTTCTCCTATTGTTTCTTCAGCGATTGATTATTGTGTGAAGCATAACAAATTTATTTGTGCAATTTGTGCCGCCCCCTCAATACTCGGGCACAGAGGTTTACTCAAAGATAAAATTGCAACCTGTTATCCAGACAGTGAAAATGCATCCTTTGGTGCAAGGCTTACCGATGACCAGGTTGCCCGGGACGGTAACATAATTACAGGCAAAGGGCCGGGTGCATCAATTGAGTTTGCCTTAAAAATCGTTGAATCAGTAAAAGGGGCAGAGGCTGCCCGAAGAATCAGGGTGAGTATGAAATGCCAATAAATTATTCAGGTGATATCAGAGAGCATAAAACCTTATTGAGAACTCAATTTAAATCAATAAGAGCTGCATATTCACCGGAAAAAAAGGAAAAACTAGATATAAAGATAACCAATAGGTTGATGAACATATGGAAGTTTAGAGAAGCGGATTTGATTTATTGTTATGTTTCCTTCGGCATTGAAGTGGATACCAGAAGCATAATAGACATTTCGCTTGAGAAGGGCAAAAGGCTTGCCGTGCCAAGATGTGTTGACGGCAAAAGAGAGCTGGAGTTTTACACCATTAAATCAATTTCGGAACTAAAGCCAGGAGCATTTGGGGTTCTGGAGCCGGAGTCGAGGGCAGAGAATAAAATCACGGACTTGAACTCAGGGCTGTGCATTGTTCCTGCACTATCTTTTGATTCAAAGGGCTTCAGACTGGGTTTCGGAAAAGGCTATTACGATAGGTTTTTATCTGAATTTGAAGGGGATTCCGTTGGGCTGTGTTATTCCGACTGCGTTGTTGATAAGCTTCCACACGGCAAATATGATAAAAATGTTGATATCCTCGTCACAGAGAAAAACCTTTATTCTATAAATAACCGTTAATTGGAGGAATATCTATGAGCAAGGACACGGAGAATAATGTGCCTGATAATAATGATGATAGAATTCATCCGAATCCTCATGACAGGGGCTCCGCAAGAATTTTTAAGGTCAACATAGACGAAAGTGAACTTGATTCAAATATTATGCCTGAAAAGCCCGATTATAAGGGTGAGGTTTATTTTATCAACCATAAACGGGACGAACATTCCATCAATACCAGAGAAAAAAGCGGTTCTTATTCAGCTGTTAATGGAAAAAGCTCAACGAAGAAAAAGAAAAAGAGACTCTCCTCAAAATCTTTTATAATTACCATTGTTTCAATAATTGTTGTGGCAACTATTCTATTGTCAACGCTAGCATTATCCTGCTTTAACGACATTCTGCCAACAACGAACAGGTCTGACGCCCAGGTGTTAGTTAAAATACCCAACAATGCAACAACTTCTCAGATTATTGATATGCTGGATGAAAACGGCTTGATTAAACAAAGAACTTTTTGCAAGCTGTTTATGTCAATAATGAAAAGAATGGAGCATCTTTCAAGCGAGCCTGTGTATCTTGGAGGAACATATTATGTTTCTCAGTCTATGGGCCTTGAGAGAATGATTAACGAGTTTAAGGAAGAACAAACTGCCGCAAAAACAGTAACACTTATGTTTCCGGAAGGGTGGACCATCTATCAAATTTTCAATAAGCTTGAGCATTATGAGGTATGCAAAGCTGATCATCTTTATACGGCTATTGATGATATTATAGATAGCTATGATTTCACTTCAAAACTCGGAGATATTGATGGCAGATATTCACCGCTTGAAGGTTACTTTTTCCCTGATACCTATGAATTTTATGTCGGTGAGAATGCCAACAGTGTATTGAAGAGGTTCCTCGATAACTTTAAGGAGAAATGGACAGATGAATACTCCGAGCGTGCAAAGAACCTTGGATTATCAATAGATGAGGTCATAAATATTGCCTCAATTATTCAGAAAGAGGCTGCCGATATTGAGCAAATGTCTCTGATATCATCAGTAATTCATAACAGGCTTGACGACCCCGTTAATTTTCCTACAATTGACTGCGATTCAACCTATGAATATATTAGTAATTATGTCGCTCCTATTGCAGGCAACACAAAAGCTTCCGCTTTAATGCAAACCTATAACACCTCCATTTGCGTCAGATTGCCCGCAGACCCGATTTGCAGTCCCGGCATAGATGCCATTTACGCCACCTTGACACCCGCTGATACCGACTATTTCTTCTTCCAGCATGATAAAAGCGGCAAGATATATATGGCGAAGACTGCGGACGAGCATGAAAACAACTCACTTGCTGTTGCAAAGTCAAACAGTGATATGAACAATGACGATTAATTTAGGATGTGTGATTTTTGAGTAAAATCGACTGTTTACGGGCTCCAGAGCTTCTTGCTCCTGCGGGGGATATGGAATGCCTGAAGGCTGCTATTAGATTCGGTGCCGATGCGGTATACCTTGCCGGAACCGAGTTCGGCATGAGAACGGCATCAAAAAACTTCTCAGCTACGCAGCTTCAAACCGCAGCCTATTTTGCTCATGAAAAGGGTGTCAAGGTTTATCTCACCTGCAACACTGTCCCCAGAAACGATGAAATTGTCAGGCTACCCGAATTCATTAAAAAAGCATCCATTAGCGGCATAGATGCTTTTATTGTTACAGATATCGGCATTATGAATTTAATTAAAAAATATGCTCCCGAATGTGAAGTTCATATTTCCACTCAGGCAGGCATTACAAACTATGCCGCTGCAAATGCATTTTTTGAACTCGGTGCTTCAAGAGCTGTTCTTGCAAGGGAATTGTCAATAAATGAAATTGTTAATATTCGTGAAAATATCCCTCAGGATAAAGAAATTGAATGCTTTGTTCATGGAGCTATGTGTATGTCATTCTCGGGGCGCTGTCTGCTTTCAAATTATTTAACGGGCAGGGATTCAAACAGGGGAGATTGCGCCCAGCCCTGCCGCTGGAAGTATAATATTGTTGAGCAGACCAGACCGGGTGAATATTTCCCAATAACTGAGGATGAGAATGGGACATATATATTCAATGCTAAGGATATGTGTTTGATAAACCATCTGCCGGTACTAATCAGGGCGGGAGTTTCCAGCTTAAAAATTGAAGGCAGAGCAAAATCCTCATACTATGTTGCGGTAATAACCAATGCATACAGATGCGCAATTGATGCTTTTTTGGATAACCCTTCTGATGGTTTTGTGCCTGAAAGCTGGATTACGGACGAAGTGAACAAAGTGAGTCACAGGGAATATTGCACAGGCTTTTATTTTTCAAATCCCAAGGAGAGTGCAAATATCTTTAACGAAGGCTGTTATATAAGGGATTGGGATGTCTGCGCAGTCGTAATTTCGTCTAATGGCGAATATGTGACGGCAGAGCAAAGAAACAGGTTCTTTGAAGGGGATGAGCTTGAAGTACTTGAACCTCATGTTAAACCGTACAAGGTTTTAGTTGAGAATCTGTGTGACGAGAACTCAGAACATATAGAAGCTGCGCCTCATCCGAAAATGAAACTAAAATTTAAATGCAGCAGGAGAATACCACCCGATTCTATATTAAGAAAACAAAAATAAGAGTGCAATAATACGGTGCTGAGCCGTATTATTTTTTTTTATCAGGACAATAATACTATTGTCATATTATTTGTGAGGAGAACGAGCATGGGGAGAAGGGCGGTTTATCTATTTTTTATGTTTTCACTGATTATGGGCATGACCGCATTGAGGTTAATTGATATTAATCAAAGTGAATATGCTCAATCAGCTCAAAGCAACAACAGCATAAGCCTAAAAGTAAACACCTGCAGGGGGGAAATATATGACTGCAATATGAAAAAACTTGTTAATACACAATTGAAATACTATGCTGCAGCTAAACCTTCTGCACTGGCTATTTCTGCTCTAAAACCATATTTAACAGAATCAAAGCTTTTAAAAATTACTGAAAGAATGAGCAGCGGATATCCCGTTTGCGTTGAAATACCCGTTTCTGAAATAAACTGCGGTGATATATCGGTAATAAGCGTTTATTCAAGGTATTCGTTAAAACAGTCCGCCGTTCATACGATAGGGTATCTGGACAGCACTTTATCCGGTGCAACGGGAATAGAGAAAAGCTTTAACAACATCCTTTCGGGTGATGGGAGAGACTGCACTGTAAGCTTCCCCGTTGACGCAAAGGGAAGGGTACTTGCGGGAGGAACCGTAACTGTCAAAAATTCACGCATTACCTCAAAAAGAGGTGTTGTAACAACTATTGACAAAGACATACAAAGCCTTGCCGAGAAGGCAATGGTCGAAAATCGCATCGAATGCGGTGCTGTTGTAGTTCTTAATGTTAAAACTGGCGAAATAAAAGCTATAGCGAGCATGCCCATGTATGACCCCAATAA
>JAAZFZ010000352.1 GCA_012511485.1 Clostridiales bacterium
GAATTACACTGTTCCGATTTCAACTAACGGAGTAATATATTTTGTAAAATTCCTCAAGGAAGTCAATTTCACAGCCTCAACTGGTGGAGTAATAAGCCCTGCCGGCATAAGGACTCTTCAGCAGGGTGAAAATGTTGATGTTGTTGCAACTGTTGCAACGGGTTATTCCTTCTCGGAGTTCTTACTCACCGGCATTCCAGCCTCAGACCTTGTGCCAAACAGTGCAAATCCGAATCAGGCTGTGTTTACAATGGGCACTGCCGGAGGAACTGTTCACGCTGTATTCGCTCCGAATACCTATACAGTGAAATTCAATCCCAACGGCGACAATGTTGAAAATCTTCCGGAAAATATTTCTGCGACATATGATGTTGCATTTTCTATACCGTCAACAATACCGACAAGAGATGGGTACGTCTTCAAATACTGGTGCACTAAAAATGTCGATGACGGAACAGGCATAGGCTATAGTGCCGGCACAACCAACCTAAAGAATCTCGTCAGTGAAAATGGCGGAGAATATAATTTTTATGCTATCTGGACAGTCAACAAATACACTGTGTCCTTCAACGCAAATAAAGGCTCGTCCGTCGCACCGTTTATGATGGACTACGGAGCGAACTTCTCATTCCCGAACACCGTAAGAACGGGCTACACATTCGGCGGCTGGTTTGATAACCCCGAATTCACCGGCACCGGCCATGCAATTGGTTCATCCGCGACGGTTACGGGCAATATCACATACCATGCTAAGTGGCTCAATAATAAATACACGGTGACCTTTAACGAAAACGGCGGCTATAATGCTCCGTCCCCGATAACTGCTTATTACGACACTGCGTTTGATATCCCAGTAATAACCCCTGAAAAGATGGGGCATACATTCCTGGGTTGGGATAATCAGCCCACATCACAGGAAATTGTTTATTTCGCAGGCGACACCGGCATAATCAACCTGAGCCTCGGCGGCGACCCGTCTGCGGCGATGGTGCCAAACATAAACCTCTATGCGGTGTGGAGAGTAAACAGCTACATAATCACATGGAACCTTGCAGGCGGCAGTATCGCTGGCAGCACTCAAAACCCGCAGACTACCGTGGTTTACGGTCAGAACTATGTTCTGCCTTCGGGAACCCCTGTCAGGACGGGTTACACCTTCACCGGCTGGTACACATCCTCTGGGCAAGGAGGCACTTTAATTAACGAGGGCACAACCGTCAATGTTACAGTCAGCTCAACTCATTATGCACATTGGAGTGTAAATACATACACTGTTGTCTTTGATAAAAACGATTCGGCGGCAACAGGCACAATGGATCCGTTGATTTGCACCTATGGCATTCCGTTTTCACTTCCCCTGAATGAATACGCAAAAACGGGCTTCAGATTTGACGGCTGGGCGCTTTCAACAACGGGCGAGCCTGTGTACTCTAATGGTGATGAAGTTTTCCAAAGCCTTACAACCGGGAACGATGTCACGGTTACACTCTATGCAAAATGGATACCTAACAGGTTTATCCTCACATTTAATTCAAATGGCGGCACAGGCAGTATGTCAGCTATGCAAATTGAGTTTAACAGCTCCGTTGTGCTTCCTACGAATAAATTCACAAAGAGCGGTTATACATTCATGGGCTGGGCAACCTCCTTTGCAGATGCACAGGCGGGCAACGCAACCTATACAAACGGTGCCTCCTATACCATGAGAACGACCGGCGCAACACTGTATGCAGTCTGGAGTTCAAATCCCTATAATGTTACCTTCTACGGCAACGGCAATGACGGTGACAGTTCAATGGGTGTTCAGATAATGAGCTTTGGGCAAACGGCGAACCTCAACAGGAATACCTACAGAAGAACCGGATACAGCTTTATAGGCTGGTCCACTTCACCCGGAATCGCAACTGTTGTTTATAATGATGAGGCAAGCGTCACGATGAACACTCAGGGCATAAATCTCTATGCCCAGTGGCAGCCTAATTTATATACAATCAGCTATAATGCAAATACAAGCGATATGACGGTTATTAATATTCCTTCCTCTCAAAATGCTGTCTATGACACAGCAATTAACCTTTCAAGCATGATACCGCAGAGAACGGGCTATTCATTTGCCGGCTGGGCAAGAGTATCAACTGCCATTGTCAGTGAATTCAGTGTCGGCCAGGCCGTAACGAATCTGACAAGCACCCATAATGAAGATGTTATCCTTTATGCCTTATGGTCGCCGAATGTCTATGAAGTAATATGGGCACTCAGAGGAGGCAGCATTAGCGGCAGCCCTCAGTCTGTGGTCAATTCTGTAAACTATAACGGAACATATGTATTCCCCGAAACCAACCCGATAAGAACAGGTTATGTTTTCAACGGGTGGTTCTCAAGCACAGCACCGAATGCCACTCAGATTATCGCTTCTACTACTCATACAACGACAATATCCAGAACAATTTATGCGAAATGGACTCCTATTACCTACTATGTTGTCTACAATAAAAATGCTTTCGATGCCATCGGCACGATGGAAAAATCCATTCACAGCTACGATGATTCTAATACTCAGATTGCACAAAATGCATTTACAAGACCCGGACATAATTTTGTGGGCTGGGCTCTGTCTGCCGACGGAGAAGTGGAATAAGGCGAAATGGATTACATCCCGAGCCTCACCTCTGTGCTAAATGCCGATGTTCAGCTCTATGCAAAGTGGACGCCTAGAACGGATACCGCCTTTATTGTTAGGCACATGGGAGAAAGTGAAGGCGGCGTCGGTTATAATGATTTGCTCCTTTCGCAGGAATATAACAACGGCACAACAGGTGACAGCATTTACGCCGCAGACTACAAAAATACGACATTCAGCGGCTTTACATGGAACAATGTCAATTCAAGTGCAGTAATAAAGGGTGACGGCACGACAATCCTTGAAATCTACTATAACAGGAATTATTACACCGTTACCTTCTATGGCAATGGCGGCAAGACCTCGGGCAATCAAACCACACAGACACAGAGCCTGAAATATGGCGTTGAAGCGTCTCTTGTCGGAAACAGCTTTATAAAACCGGGCTATTCCTTCCTCATGTGGAACACAAGCCCCGACGGCGCAGGCACATCCTATGAAAACAATGCTTTATATACCATAGGCACTGAGAGTGTATATCTTTATGCGAT
Organism: Clostridiales bacterium; assembly: GCA_012511485.1. Classification (GTDB taxonomy): domain Bacteria; phylum Bacillota; class Clostridia; order Oscillospirales; family Acutalibacteraceae; genus JAAZFZ01. The sequence goes on from JAAZFZ010000352.1 coordinate 3,172, forward strand.
ATGGGAGGTGTTTGAGAGCTCATATACCGTCGAGCACTACCTTGATAACCTTGACGGAAGCTACCCCGAAACCCCCACCTATTCTGACAAAATTAACACCTCAACCGATTCCATCGTCAATGCGGCGCCGAGAACTGAAATGGGCTTTACTGTTGACTGGTTTGCTCCGGGTACGATTACTTCGGGCACGGGTTCACCTGATATCAGCCTCGTGCTCAGGCTCTTCTACAAAAGAAATTCATATAATGTCACCTTCAATGCGGGCGACGGCTTGGGTGAAAGCTACAC
>JAAZFZ010000053.1 GCA_012511485.1 Clostridiales bacterium
GGGAGGATACGAGCTTTCTTTAAATTTAAAGCTAAGAAAATAAAAACCCTCATCAATCGGGAGGCCGTCCTCATTTGTGCCTCCCTGTATGCAATCTGCTGATAGAATATCATTCGGTGTGAAGGTCACAGGTAAAAGTATGCCGGAAAAATCCTCCCCAAATTCAAAAGACTTTCCGGGATAATTACTGCGAATTCCTGAAATTACATCATTTTTTATATATTTTGCAACCGAGTGCAGGCCTTCGCTATCGGGTTGTGTCTTAATACTCTCATCGGGAATATTAAGCTCAGTGCTCACAGATAGGGAGGTTTTGCTCGAATCCCGTGTGTTTATAATAATCTTTTCAAGATAATCAATTTTCCCCTGCACCGATTTCGGTATTTCAGTGAGGCTTGCTGCAGGTGCCGTTATGGGTTCTTGAGTTCCTTGCATTTGCAACACTCTTTTTGCGCCCCAAATTATTCCACTTGCAAATATGATTATCAAAAAAGCTATAACCGAGGTAATAATCGTTTTCTTTTTCTTTTCATTCTGCTCAAGGCCTTCGATTCTGCTGCTCATATTACCATTCAATTCCCCTCGCCTCCCGAATCGGCATATAGGAAAGCGTTCTCTTGCCTTTCCGCTCTTTCCTGCTCCGTTTCATAAACCGGCTGGGGGATATCGTCAATCATAATTTCTCCTCGTTTAAGCTTTTGGGCAATTTCAACTCGGTAAAGGTCACCTTCCTTATATTCCATAAGCAAACCTTTTTTCGCAATTATTGCGTTTAATATAAAAATAATCAAAAAAGCGGCAATAACAGCATAACCGCCAAATCCTTTTTCGGTGGTAACAAAGGTACCCGTTTTTGCGGCAGCCTCTGCAAGCAGGTTAAAACTGAATATTGAAAAAACAGCACCCGTTACCCCAAGCATTGAAACAGTGCATAGGATGACGGCCATCTTTTTTATGCTGATAAAGCAAAGAAGCTCACAGATAATCATTATCGCTGCAATTGCACAAACACAGGCAAACGAATAATAGCTATATTGAAGGGTTTTTGCGGTTTCACCGATAATCAAGGCGTTTTTAAGGCTACCTAAGAGAGAAAAAGTGCCGTCCGTCAAAGCTACATAGAGCCCCGGACCGCTTATGAAAAAACTTTTTGTGAACAGAGGGAAGGATACCGAAAGCCTGCCTATGGGAAGCATAACGGCTATTATAGGCAGAATAATTAAAGCAAGCCTTGCAATTTGCAGTTTTCCGCCTATTAAAGCAGTTTTAATCTTTAGTAGCTTTATGCGAGCTTTTGCAAGGCTCAATTCAGCATATTTGGCGTCTGTATAAAACCTCTCTTCAAAGCCGAAAAACATCAGATTTACACCGCAATCAGGGCAGTTCTGCCTCCAGTCAAAAAGCCTTAGCTTCCTTTTGCATTTCGGACATACTGCCATTTGTAACCCTCCATTAATTATCTAAATTAAATTATGTTACAGAACTATTTTACAGCATATATTAAGCTAAGTCAACACAAAGAAAGGCGGTCTGTGGTTGCACAGACCGCCTTTTAATATCAAAATTCTATACAAGCTCTGCCAATCTCTCGACAGCGACAAATATATTTGAAATTGCATACCATGTTGCAAAATCCACAATACCAGTTTGCGGAAGATTGAATATTTCCTGGAAGGTTTGCACTGCATTTCTGGTCTGCTGGCCGTAAATGCCGTCAACCCTGATTTTGCTGATTGCGGGGTAATTGTCTGAAATCGCGTTGAGCTGCGTCTGAATTGTGCGCACTGCCTCTCCCGTTGAGCCAACCTGAAGATTAACTCCAGGGAAGGAAACGGGCACACCCGAAACACTTTCAGCCTGTGCAAGATAAATATCCTGCCCGTAATAGTTTCTGAGTATATTTACCGAACTCAGGCCGTCGTCACCGAGGAATTTTGAGCCCCATTGTGAAAGCCAGCCCGGGCAGGATAATCTCTGCCCGTCACAGTATTGCGTAAACAGCGGCTGGCGTATTCCTGGCCTTGTGATAAAGTTTGTGAACAGATAATCAACTATTTCCGAAATTCTTTGATAAATATTCCGCCCGTAAGTAAAGGCTTGGTCAAATGCGGTGGAGTTTGTAATTGTGAAATTAAAGCCTCTGCCCCTGTACCATTCAGTATATACTCTGTTTAGCGTAAATGAAAGAATCGCTAGGACATTTGCTTCAATTGTGGAAGTCGGCCAGGTTGAGTATATTTCGCAGCTGGCGACATTTTTGATATAGTCTCTGAAGGGTATCCAGTAATTTTGTGCGGAGGTGTCGGTAGGCGCTCCTGCGTGCACAACAACAAATTCAGGCACAACAGGTTCGGGAAGCACAACAAAGCCTGATGTTTCGGGCAGTGGCTTGACATCATCCTCAGGAATTTTTGGCGGGAATTCGCCCCAGAGTGTATGTTGCTCAATTAATAGGTTCTCGGGCTGTTCCTCAAGCCTTACAAGAGGGTTAAGACTTATGTTCTGAATTGCCGTTGTTGTGGGCAATATCTGCACACCTTCAATGTTGACAGGTTGATAGCCTTCCATTGTAACGCTGACATCATATTCCGAATAAGGCTTACCCTCCCCCGGCTCCATCGAATAATCCAGCGGCGGGGCAGCTAGCTCCACCGTCGGGGAACGCCCCGAGGTGTCGGTAACGACTTCTTCGATTATCTGTGTTTTATTGAAGGTCGGAGCAATGCGAACTGTCGCATTTGAAGCTGGCCGGCCTACATCCTGTGCAAATACGGAAATTCTAAGGTCACCGCTTGCAGTGAGCTGTTGATTAAAACTATTTCCATTTGGCATATACCATTCTCCTCAATTAGTTCTCTATATAATCTTATGCCACAAGCCTCAAGTTGGTAATGCTTTGCAGCTTTTTATTAATAAAGAGTAATTTAGCGAGCCTGTCGCATATAATTAAAATAGCTATTTCCGCCTGAAAGGGAGATGGAATTATGTTTGATGACGAATACTGTAAAAAAGCTATTCTTATGCCTATGTATGGAGAAATGCCAATGAAGATAAACAAAATTGACATAGACAGCGTTGATAGAATTTTTTAGGGGGGGTAACTTGCCGAACAATCAAATAACACGAATAGAGGATTTGATAAGGTTTGACCCGAGGCTGACTCAAAACGGCAGGCTGGAGGTCATTGTAAAATATAACGGCGGTATAAGGAAGGCCGAATCGGAGCTGAATATTGATATTGAGGTGCTAAGCGAAAATTATGCCATTGCTTCGCTGAGCCCCAACCAGCTGCCCGCACTTTATGCCTACAGCGAAATTGAATATATAGAATTGCCGAAGACTTTGCCCTTTTCGCTCAGTAGCAGCCTGAACAGTGCCTGTGTCACAACCGTTCAAAGCAGCACAAGATTCGGCCTCAGAGGCAGCGGGGCAATAGTGGGCATTATCGACTCGGGCATTGACTACACTCACCCCGATTTCAGGAATCCCGACGGAACGAGCCGCATACTCTTTATTTGGGACCAGACGAGAAACGGCAACCCGCCTCCCGGTTTTTTGCGGGGCGTCGAATACAATAACAGCCAGATTAATACGGCGCTTGAAGCACAGGAGCCTTTGAGCGTTATCCCAAACCTTGATGAAATTGGTCACGGCACTGCGGTTTCCGGCATTGCTGCAGGCAACGGGAGAAGCAGTGACGGGCGTCAAAGAGGTGTTGCTCCCGAGGCTTCGCTGATTGTTGTCAAGCTCGGCCAGAGGTCGTTTGCAAGGACAACTGAGGTGATGCGCGCAATTAAGTACATATTGGATAAGGCGCAGGCGCTGAATATGCCCGTTTCCATCAATCTGAGTTACGGCACAAATAACGGCTCTCATGACGGCAATTCGCTCTTTGAAGCCTATATTGACGATATGACGCAGGAATGGAAGGCCGTCATTGTTGCTGCAACGGGCAACGAAGGCTCGGCAGGTCATCACTTTTCGGATGCTGTTGCTCAGGATGAGGAGATGACAGTTGAATTTGCCGTTAGCGGCATACTACAAAAAATGTATATGACATTTTGGAAGAATTTTGTTGATACTTTCATATTTGAGCTAATATCTCCCGGTGGGCAGACAACAGGCGAAATCCTGCCGACAGAAAGATTTACAAATGCAAACCTCAGCGGAGTCAACATTTCCATCTTTTACGGTCTTCCTACCAATTACAGTGAGGAGCAGGAGATACTGTTCCTTTTTGAGGGAGGCACGCAAGGAATTCAGCAGGGAATCTGGAGGCTTATCGTACGAGGTGAAAATGTTGTGGACGGAAGATTTGACATATGGCTGCCCACAATTGAGGATATTACGAACACCACCGCATTTTCCCGACCAAGCATTGAAACAACATTGACTCTGCCTTCAACCGCACAAAATGTAATTTCTGTCGGCGGCTATAATGCTTTAATCAACACAATTGCAGATTTTTCGGGAAGGGGTTATACACGCAGAGATGTGTTTGTCAAGCCCGATATTGTGGCTCCCGCAGTCGGGATTTTGACCACACGCTCAGGCGGCGGCTATGACTCCTTCACAGGCACCAGCATGGCTGCTCCTTTTGTCACGGGTGCCGCTGCATTGATGATGGAATGGGGAATTGTCGGGGGTAACGACCCATTTTTGTACGGGCAGAGGGTAAAGGCCTTTTTGCGGAAGGGAGCAAGAAGAGACCCGTCACTCACCTACCCTAACCCGTTGTGGGGTTACGGCACGCTTTGCCTTGAAAGTACAATGAATTATCTTGAACAATACACAAGAGGAGGGGTACTGCTTTGAACGGCGATATTTTTACGCTTGATTATCTCAATAACCCGAATACAGTTGATTTCGTTGTCAGAAATAATAAAAGCTTTATTGATTATGCAAGGACTGTACCCGAAATCAGGGTTGTTAAACCCATATCGGAGGCCTTCTTACTCGGATATACCGACCGTGAGCATATTGAGGGTATAATGGAGAATATTGAAATGGGCTATTACAGCCTTCCGTCTTTAGTGCTCGGTCTTTTGGGTACCGCCGACCTTAATGCTTCGGGAATTACCGCTGTTCAGGAGCAGGAGCTGGGGTTAAAGGGCAGTGGAGTATTAATAGGTTTTGTTGATACGGGCATTGATTATACAAACGTAGCTTTCAGAAATGAGGACGGAACAAGCAGAATCTATTCAATTTATGACCAGACGGTTTCCGGCACGCACCCATACAACAATGTAATCGGACATGAATTTACAAACGATGAGATAAACAGGGCGCTACAGTCATCAAGCCCTTATGAAATTGTGCCGCACAGAGATACTGTCGGCCACGGGACTTTCCTTGCTTCGGTTGCCGGTGGCAGCCGTGTCGGTGATTTTTCGGGAGCTGCACCCGAATCGGAGCTGATTGTTGTTAAGCTGAAAAAGGCAGGTCCTTATTATTTGGAAAAATATCTAGTTCCGCCCGAGCAGGATAATGTGTTCCAATCCTCAGATGTTATGATAGGTGTGGAGTACATAGTCAACAAGGCAAGGGAGCTAAACCGACCCGTGGCAATTTGCATAGGTGAGGGCACTAACTTGGGTTATCATGACGGATACGGAGTGTTTGAAGAATATCTCACATCGGTAGCGCAAATGACAGGAGTATGCCTTTGCACTGCCGCAGGCAATGAACGCATGGCAGGGCATCATGCAAATGGAGCAATCGAAAGAGCGGGCGAATCAAAAGATATAAGAATAAGAGTTGAAGGAACTGATGTTGCCCGAAATAATATATACATTACTATCAGAAACAGCTTTTCGGATTTAATGTCCGTTGCAGTGATATCCCCCTTGGGAGAAATTGTCGGCAGAGCTCCGGCAAGGCGCGGTGCAATGCTCGCTTCATTGTTGTCATTATCAAAAGGCAGCGTCAGTATCGAATACCACTTCCCGTTTACTGACAACAACTCTCAGGAAACCGTAATTAGAATTCTTAATGCCCAGCCGGGTATATGGACAATAAACCTTTACGGGGATATCGTTCTGGATGGAACTTTTCATGCCTTTCTGCCTTTAAGAGGGCTTGGATTTCCGGGTATTCAATTTGTCGAGTCTTCTCCGGATTATACAATTGTTGTGCCTTCAACTTGTACGGGCAGCATTTCCTGTGCGGCGTATGAATCCGTTAACAATGAGCTGTATTTGGATTCGTCCTGGGGCCCCACGCTGCTGCCGATATTGAAACCCGACCTCGCTGCACCGGGAGTGAATGTCGCAGGCCACTTCCCTGAGGGGTATGGGTCTATGAGCGGAACGAGTGTTTCGTCGGCGATTGTTGCGGGTGCCTGTGCGCTAATGCTCCAATGGGGCATCGTTGATAACAACTATGAGGAAATGAGCACATATCAAATCCGCTCATTTCTAATCAGCGGTTGTATACACGAAAGCGGTTAATTCTATCGGAATACCCAATGGGGTTACGGAAGCTTTAATCTTAAAAATACATTTGATATAATGCAGCTTTAGGGAGGTATTAAGCATGGAGTTAACTCAGGAAGCTATGGATTTTGTAAATGACCCGCAGACTGTTGATATCATCGTGCGTTCCACCGATTATTTTTTGAATTTTGCGCGTGACAACCCAAATATATTAATCGCCCGCAACTTATCAGGCAGATTCTATATTGTTTATGTCGCAAGAGATTACATAGAAACCGTAATTGAGGTGCTTGGAACCGATTATATAAGTGCAACTCCCTATGCGCTTGGGCTTCTGGGGCGTCAGGAGCTTCAGGCTTCGGGTATAATTCAAATTCAAGAGCAGCCGTTTCTTAATCTCAGAGGTAATGGTGTGCTTGTGGGCATTGTTGACACAGGCATAGACTACACATTGGATACCTTCAGATATGAGGACGGCACGAGTAAAATTGTTTCAATCTATGACCAGTCCGCTATTGGTGTCCCCCCCGAAGGCTTTTATTTGGGAACCGAGTATTCAAGAGAACAGATAAACCAGGCGTTACAGTCCGAAAACCCCTTTAGTATTGTCCCGCAGCAGGACACGGTTGGTCACGGCACTTTCCTCGCTTCGGTTGCGGCGGGGAGGGAAATCAACGACTTTATCGGAGCGGCGCCGGATGCAGAGCTGATTGTTGTCAAGCTGAAAGACATCAGACCTTATTACAGAGAAAGATACCTTATCCCCGATGACGCAGAAAATGTGTATGTGTCTACGGCAGTTATGTTGGGAGTAGAATTTATATTAGACAGAGCAAGAAGGCTCAACAGACCCGTTTCGATTTGCATAGGTGTAGGCACCAACCTCGGCAGCCATGACGGTTCGAGCGTTTTTGAGGATTATCTTGAAGAGGTTGCAAACAGCAGCGGTGTTTGCGTCTGCACAGCTGTGGGCAACGAAAGCCAGGCAAGGCACCACACACAGGGAGTTATTGCGCAAACAGGAGATATTAACGATATCGGCATAAGGGTTGCCGAAAGCAACACCAGTCTACATTTGTCGGTCAGAACAATCGCTTCAGACCGTATTTCTCTTTCGATTATTTCACCCACCGGTGAGGTAATAGGTCGTGTGCCGGCTAAAAGCGGAACGGAGTACGAAACACGATTGATTCTTGAACAAGCTATTGTGAATATATCATATTTTTTCCCTCTGGAGGGCAACAGCGGTCAAGTCTCGGTGGTCAAAATAAGGAACGCCACACTGGGAGTCTGGACGATAAGAGTTCACGGTGACATAATTCTTGACGGCACATTTCATTCATATCTGCCAATGACAGGGCTCGGCTATCCCGGCATAGAATTTCTGTCTCCCGACCCGAACTACACTGCAGTTGTGCCTGCAACAGGGCTGGGCACAATCCGATGCGGTGCATATGACTCGAACAATAACACACTGTATTTCACTTCGTCCTGGGGGCCTACCCTCCAGCCTGCGATCGCTCCCGACCTGGTGGCTCCGGGAGTCAATGTGGCAGGAGTTTTCCCCATGGGAAACGGGACAATGACCGGCACAAGCGTAGCCGCAGCAATAACTGCAGGTGCCTGTGCGCTCATGCTCCAGTGGGGAATAGTCGAGCAAAACGATGTAACAATTACCACATACAGAATAAAGGCTTTCTTAATCAGAGGCTGTGAGCGTGACAGGACTTTGCAATATCCCAATAATCAGTGGGGATACGGCAGGCTTAATCTTCTAAACTCCTTCACTATGATGCGTGAATAATAAAAACCTCTTAGGAGAATGATTTTATGGATAATGAAACCAGACAATTTGCACTTAACCCCGACACTGTGTCAATAATTATTAAATCATCCGAATATGTGTTGAATATCCTTAGGGAAAACCCTAATGTCCGCCTTGGAAATGTATTGCAGGACAGATATGTGATAACCTTTGTCAACAGAAATAATTTGGATGAGGTGCTGGATATTCTGGGCACTAATTTCTTGAATGTCGCTCCGCTGGTGTATGGGCTTTTGGATGCACAAAGCCTTCAGTCGGCAGGGATATCTCAGGTACATGATCAGGAATTTATTGACTTGAAAGGTCAGGGTGCTCTGGTGGGTATTATTGACACGGGCATTGACTACACAAACAATGCTTTCAAGTATGAGGACGGAACAAGCAAAATAGTTTCAATTTTTGATGAAACTATTGAAACCACGCCTCCCTACGATTTTGCAGTGGGAACAGAATACACAAACGAGCAAATAAACAGCGCTTTGGCATCCGAAAACCCTTTTGATATTGTTCCGTCAAGAGATACAGACGGACACGGAACATTCCTTGCTTCTATTGCGGCAGGGCGAGAGAATGGAGAAGGCTTCAGGGGCGCGGCACCTGATGCAGAGCTTATTGTCGTTAAGCTCAGAAAGGCCAGGTCTTACTGGTTGGAAAGGTATCTGGTGCCTCCTGAGCAGGAAAATGTTTATGACGGTGTTGCCTTAATGGGAGGAATAGAGTATATAGTTAGGAAGGCAAGGGAACTTAACCGCCCTGTCGCAATCTGCATCGGTTTAGGCTCAAACCAGGGCGGCCATAACGGCTACAGCGTTATTGAAGAATACCTGCGAACCCTTTCAAGCTCAAGCGGTATCTGCATATGCACTGCTGCAGGCAATGAGAGCCAGGCGAGGCACCATACAATGGGCACAATCGGTGCAACCGGCGAAACTCGGAATATAGAATTTAGGGTGGCAGAGGTTTCAAATGTGTATCTCATCATTCGAAACAGGGTTTCAGACAGAATGTCCGTTTCAATAAAATCGCCTGCGGGCGAGGTCGTGGGGAGAGTGCCAGCAAAAAGCGGAACTATGTTCAGCTCAAGTCTTATTCTGGAAAGAGCGAGGGTAAATGTGGAATATTATTTTCCGCTTGCCGTCACAGGGGGGCAAGCAACAATAGTCAAAATTATTGACGCAACCCCTGGCCTATGGACGGTCACGGTGCACGGTGATATTGTCCTCGAGGGAACATTCCATGCTTACCTGCCCATGGCGGGGCTAGGTCCGACCGGGCTGGAGTTTTTATCTCCAACGCCTAATTATACGATTGTTTTGCCGGCAACCTCCTTCGGTGTAATTACCTGCGGGGCATATGATTCAAGCAGCAACGCATTATACTCAGATTCATCCTGGGGACCTACAGCTCTCGACTATCTGATGCCTTGCCTGACAGCGCCGGGTGTAAATGTCGGCGGTATCTTCCCCGGCGGGCAGGGAACAATGACAGGCACAAGCGTTGCAGCGGCCATAACTACCGGTGCCTGCGCTCTGATGCTTCAGTGGGGAATAGTTCAGGGCAATGATGTTTCGTTAAGCTCATATCAGATAAGGGCGTTCCTGCTAAGGGGCTGCGAAAGGGACATCAATATTGTATACCCGAACAATCAATGGGGGTATGGAAGGCTTAACCTTATTAATACTTTTACAATGATGAGAGAGCTGTAGAAAAGAGGGAACAAAATGAATAATGAATTATCACTTACGGAGTTTGCATCGGACCCTGATACTGTTTCTTTTATTATCAGAGCATCGGAATATGTCATTAACTTAATCAAAGACAATCCTAAAATTAAGTTGGCAAACACCTTGCTAGATAAATACATATACACCTATGTCAACAAAAATGATATTGACGAGATAGTTCGGGTTTTCGGTTCCAACCTACTCAGCATTTCACCGGCGGTATATGGGCTTCTTGATGAGGCAAGCCTTGGCGCCTCGGGAATAACACAGGTTCATGAGCAGCCTTTTTTAGACCTTATGGGTACGGGCGTACTCGTTGGAATTGTTGATACAGGCATTGACTACACTAACGACGCTTTTAGATATGAGGACGGAACAAGCAAAATCGTATCGATATATGATGAAACCATGACAATCAAGCCGCCGCCCTTTGATTTTATTCTCGGCACTGAGTTTACCAATGAGGAGATTAACAACGCTCTCAATTCGGAAAATCCTTTGGATATTGTGCCGTCAACAGACACTGTGGGGCATGGCACTTTTCTTGCCTCGCTTGCCGCAGGGCGCAAACGCAACGGGTATGGCGGTGCTGCACCCGATGCAGAGCTTGTTGTTGTAAAGTTAAGAAAGGCAAGGTCTTTCTGGATTGAAAAATACCTTGTGCCGCCCGAACAGGAAAATGTTTTTGACGGCATCGCAATAATGGCGGGTATAGAATATATAGTCCGAAAAGCCAACTCCCTTAACAGACCTGTCGCAATTTGCCTGGGATTGGGCTCAAATCTCGGCAGCCATAACGGATATAGCATATTTGAAGAGCTACTTTATAATATTTCAACCACAAGCGGCATTTGCATTTGTGCGGCAGCAGGGAATCAGAGCCAGGCAAGGGCCCATACTCAGGGCGTGATTGCAAGGCAAGGCGAGACACAGAATATTGAATTCAGAGTAGCTGAGCAATCAAACATATTTATTAATATCCGAAACGAGGTTGCGAATAGAATATCCGTTTCACTGAAATCTCCGACAGGAGAAATAATCGAAAGAGTGCCTGCAAAAAGCGGAACCTTGTATAGTACAAGGCTCATTCTTGAGAGAGCTAGAGTGGATATCGAATATTTCTTTCCGATGCCCTTTACAGGGGGGCAGATTACGATTATCCGGTTACTTGATGCTACGCCGGGCATTTGGACTATTACTATACACGGTGACATTATTCTGGAAGGCAATTTCCATGCTTATTTGCCAATGATAGGTCTTGGGCCGCCGGGCGTGGAATTCCTTTCCCCCACCCCGGAATACACGGTGGTTGTACCGGCGACTTCATTCGGAGTAATTGCCTGCGGTGCATATGATGCGAGCAATAACACGCTATATACCAATTCCTCCTGGGGGCCTACCACTCTCGGCTTTCTTGTACCTACTCTGGTGGCTCCGGGGGTAAATGTCGGCGGCATTTACCCTGCCGGACCGGGAACAATGACGGGTACAAGCGTTGCAGCCGCAATAACGACCGGTGCCTGCGCTCTGATGCTCCAGTGGGGAATAGTGCAGGGCAATGATGTTTCACTAAGCGCATATCAGATTAAGGCATTTCTGATAAGAGGCTGCGAACGCGACAGCAATATCGTATACCCAAATAATCAATGGGGTTATGGAAGGCTCAACCTTCTTAACTCCTTCACTATGATGCGGGAGCTTTAAATTCTACTTAAGTCGGGAACAAACAATTCTAAATTTTTATAAATAAAAAGGGTGCATCACTACTTCGGAGAAGTAAAATGATGCACCCGCCAATCATTGTTTTATTTTAACATAAGACCACAAATCAAATTACTAAGCTCAGTCGGGTTATCAACGGACATCCCCTCTATTAGCCTTGCCTGAGCGAATAAAATTTTTGCATAATCTTTAACTGCGTTTTTATCGGTTTGAAAAAGCGCAGTGAGCTTTTCGGCAATCGGGTGATTTGCATTGATTTCAAGAACAACATTTGCCTTGACATTGTTGTCATTGGGCATCTCGCTGAGAACCTTCTCCATTTCAAGCGAAATCATACCCTCGCTTGTCAGGCAGACGGGATGGTTTTTGAGCTTGTTGGTGAAACGAACGGACTCAATCGAATCCCCAATGCCCTCCTTCATTAAATCGAGCATCTCTTTGCCCGCTTCGTTTTTCTGCTTGAGCTGCTCCTTCTCCTCTTGCGTGTCAAGATTTAAATCATCGGCGCAGATGTTTTTAAACTTTTTACCTTCAAACTCCATGAGCATCTGAATTGCGAATTCATCAATATTCTCGGTGAAATAGAGTATTTCGTAGCCCTTATCCCTGACAAGCTCTGTCTGCGGCAGCATATCTATTTTGTCAACCGTTTCGCCGCAAGCATAATAGATTACCTCCTGCCCCTCCTTCATCGAGGCAACATATTCGGAAAGGGTGACAAGCTTTTTTTCATTTGATGAATAGAACATCAGCAAATCCTTGACTGCGTCCTTCTTCAAGCCATAGCTGTCGTATACCCCGAATTTCAGCTGCATACCAAACGCCCTAAAGAACTCCTCATAGGTCTCCCTTTCGTCCGACATCATCTTGAGCAGCTCGCTTTTAATCTTTTTCTCTATGCTCTTTGCAATTACCTTGAGCTGAATATCATGCTGGAGCATTTCTCTTGAAATATTGAGCGACAAATCCTCACTGTCAACAAGCCCTTTGACAAAGCTGAAATAGTCAGGCAGAAGCTCCGCGCACTTTTCCATAATCAGCACACCGTTTGAATAGAGCTCAAGCCCCTTCTCATAATCCTTTGCATAGTAGTTAAACGGGGCGTGCTTGGGAATAAACATAAGTGAACTGTAGGTAGCCTGACCCTCGACCTTGCTATGAATAACCCTTGCCGGCTCTTCATAATCGTGAAATTTTTCGGTATAGAAGCGGTTCATTTCCTCGTCGGTTACTTCATTTTTGTTCTTCTTCCAAATGGGAACCATGCTGTTAAGAGTCTTTGCCTCGACAACCGTTTCATATTCGTCCTCAGAGCCATCCTTTAGCTTTCTTGTTTCAACATCCATGATAATGGGGTAGCGGATATAGTCGGAGTATTTCTTAACGATTTCCGTTATCCTGTAAGCTTCAAGGAACTCATTATATTTTTCATCTTGAGTGCTTTCTTTAATATGCAGTGTGATAACCGTGCCGTAGTCCGCCTTTTCACAAGGCTCTATTGTATAGCCCTGTGCACCCTTTGAGCTCCAGCGGAAAGCCTCGTCGCTGCCGTATGCCCTGCTTTCAACTGTTACCATGTCGCTGACCATAAATGCGGAATAAAAGCCGACACCGAACTGGCCGATTATGTCAACATCATCGTGCTTTTCATTCTCTTTCTTGAATTCAAATGAGCCGCTTTTTGCAATTACGCCGAGATTTAATTCAAGCTCCTGCTGAGTCATGCCGCAGCCGTTATCCGAAACGGTTAAAATGCGGTTCTCCTTATCAATTGAGATTTTAATTGCAAAGTCGCTCCTGCTCAAACCCTGAATATTATTCGTCAGTGAATGATAATACAGCTTGTCTATGGCATCGCTGGCGTTAGAAATAAGCTCACGCAAAAAAATCTCCTTGTGGGTGTAGATGGAGTTAATCATCAAGTCCAAAAGCCTTTTAGACTCTGCCTTAAATTGCTTTGTTCTCATATTATATCACCTGAAAAACATAATATTAGCACTCATGATTTTAGAGTGCTAATATATTGTAACGACTTTTCATTGAAATTTCAATATGCCGGCTTAATTGTTAATAAATTTGTAATAATTAGGATTATTGCTCCGCTGAATATTAATATTTTTTGCACAGGCGATGCGGGTTAGAATTATATCATCACAACACTTTTCTGATATCATACATTGAATCGAGGACAAGCCAGTTTTGAGGGAAGTATCTGTTAATCGTCCAGTAGCTCACGCCTCCCAAACCGTATTCGTCAACAAGCCTGAGCCTTGCCTGAATGCTGCGGGCATCGTCAAACCAAACGACATGACTTCTGCCGTCATTGTCACTATAATAGAAAAAAGGTGCCCTGGAAGTAGTGTCAAACTGAATTTCCGCACCGGTGCTGACCGCAAGGTCAATTGCTTGCGTGTTTGAAAGCGAGCGTGCCGCCGTACCTCTTCTGTAGGGCAGGGTCCAGTCGTAGCCGTAGTTGGGCATACCCATGAGAATTTTTTCAGGGGGAATAGCCGTAACTGCATAGTCGAGTACCCTCCCGACCTGGTCAATCGGAGCAACCGCCATTGGCGGTCCATAAGTATATCCCCATTCATAAGTCATGAGAATTACATGATCCAGCAGACTGCCGTGCAAAGGGTAATTATGCGCCTCATAAAGAAGGCCGGGCTGGTCCGCACTAATCTTCGGTGCAAGAGCGGAGGTGATTGTATAGCCCAGCGGCCTTAGTGTATCCACTGCCTTTTGAATAAAGCTATCATAGTTTTCCCTATCCTCAGGTCTTATGTATTCAAAATCAATGTCAAGGCCGTAGTAATTCTTGCTATCAAGAACATTGACCACATTGTCAAGCAGAGTCTGCTGAACATCCTCGTTTGAAAGCACTGCGTGAGCAATATCGGACGAAAAGCCCCCTTCCTCCCTCAGATTTGTAATCACCATAAGGGGAGCAACATTCGCCTGCCTTGCGGCTTCAATGAGCGGCTCGTCATCAATCGTTCTCGGTGAGCCGTCCCCCATGACCTGATAGCTGAAAATGCTGAGATATGTAAGGAAGGGAAGGGTTGCATTCAATACACTCTCCTGAATATTCGGGAAGGTGTAGCCGTTGACTTCAATCGTGCCAAGTTTTTCGGGAGCAACGGGAATATTCACATTTTCGCCTATGTTAATCATATAGGGATTATCTATCTGAGGATTTGCGGAAATCATCTGCTCAAGGCTTATTCCGTATTCCATTCCGATTGAAAACAGGGATTGCCCGCGCCTTACTCTGTGGGGGGTCACATCATTATTTATAACAAGTGTCTGACCTAAAACGAGCAAATCGGGGTCATTGAGCGCATTATCCCTTATTATTGTTTCGGAGCTAATCCCGTAACGCCGTGAAAGATAATACACTGTATCTCCGGGTTTTACGGTGTAAATTATCAATTAAATCATAACCTTTCAAGAATATTATTCATTTCATTATATGTCTGAAAGTGTTATGTGTTCTGTTTTGAAGATGCTTAGAATCTAAGGCTAATGCTTAATAGCAGCCTTTAAACGGCTAAAGAATTATCACATTCCCCGTCTGCTCAGTTGCGCAGGGCAAAGGCTTTGGCATTGCAAGTGTGAATATATCCGTAGCCCTGCATTCAAGCTCGAAGGTGCGCCTTGCACGGGAATCGAGCTTTTCGGCGTCCCCAGCCCTCATAATTATTGGCAGGGAAGCCTTTGACCTAGCCTCTCTGAGGATTTCTGTTCCCCTTTGATTCATACCCAGAACTCTTATATATGGGGGATTCCCGCTGTTATCGAGTGCTTTTATCCCGAGGAAGGAATGGAGAACAATGCGCCTAATTCTGGCATGTGAGTATCTTTTTGTTTTTGACATTGCGTAGAGCTCCTCAAGGCTTGACGAGCTTCTCACGGCGTTGAAAATCCTGTTTTCTATCCCTTCAGAAATATCGGGAGCCTGTGCGATTTCCTGAGCCGACATGGTTCTGAGCCTGAAAAGAATTGCCTTTTCGAGTTTATAAAAATCCACAGGCGCTCTGGCGTTAATAATTTCGTCCATTAATATTTCGGTGGAGGGCATCAGTGCGCTGTCAATCTTCCCACTGAGTATTTGCTCTCTTATCAGTGAGGCACTGCAAAAGCAACTCTCCTGCGATTTTGAATCGTGTTTTGCGCCCTCTCTTTTTACGGCGAATGGCTCTATGGATGAGTTGAGTTTTTTTATTGCACAAATATATTCAACGGCAAGAGTATCATTCGGAGATTTCAGAATATCCGCCTTTTCTCCAAGTACATATCTGACTGCTGCCTCCCTTGCGGCGGCAAAGGTCATGCCTGCGTCAAGGCCGATTCTGAGAGCTTCCTGAATTGTATCTGTGCCGATATTTTCCGAAACCTCAGCCAAAGCATGAATATCAGCACATTCACTGCCAAAGCTAAGTTCATCAACACAGCCGAGGGAATCGAGAATGAACACTGCCCCCCTGGCAAAGGTTTGGGCAGCTGCACAGGCAAACGCAACAGGCAGCTCAAGCACTAGGTCAACACCATTTGCAAGCGCGCAGGCAGCCCTGGAGCGTTTTTCAAAAACAGCACATTCACCTCGCTGAACAAAGTTGCCGCTCATGACAGCAACAATGTGGGTTGCTCCGTTCTCTCTCGTTTTTTTAATATGATATTTATGACCGTTATGAAAAGGGTTATACTCTGAAACGATACCCGATATCTTCATTATAAACTCCCTATTTTGAAAAAATAAAAAAATAAATGCTGTCATGTAGTGTTTTAACCTTGAAAAATTTAACTTATGGGCATATAATGTCTTAGTTGAAGCTTGTACAGCAAGCAATTATCTTATGGAGGAATTATTTTGAAAATCCTGGTTATTAATGCCGGAAGCTCATCTTTAAAATACCAGCTCATTGACATGAACGGTGAAAAAATGATTGCAAAGGGCAACTGTGAGCGAATTGGCATAGACGGCAAAATCGGTGGTTCCACGGCAGACGGCAGAAAGTTTTCATACGAAGTTAACCTGCCGAACCATACATCTGCTTTTCTTGAGGTCAAAAAAGTCCTCACTGAAGGCAGCTGCAAGGTTGTTGACAGCCTTGATGAAATTTCGGCAGTCGGTCACCGAATCGTTCAGGGCGGTTCGCTGTTTAACAAAAGCGTACTCGTAACTGATGAAGTTGTCAAGGGTATTGATAGCCTTTGTGACCTTGCGCCCCTTCACAATCCCGCTCATATTCAGGGCATTAATGCCAGCCGTGAGGTTTTTGGCAATGATATCCCCGAAGTAGTGGTTTTCGACAACGCCTTCCACAGCACTATGCCCCCTGAGGCATATATTTTCCCGGTGCCGTATGAATACTATGAGAAATATAAAGTCCGCCGTTACGGTTTTCACGGAACATCTCACCGCTTTGTCAGCGCAAGGTGTGCCGAAGTTATGGGGCAAGACATTGAAGAGTTGAAAATTATCACCTGCCACCTTGGCAACGGTTCTTCAATCACTGCAGTAAAATACGGCAAGGTTATTGATACGAGCATGGGTCTGACTCCCCTTGACGGTTTCATTATGGGTACACGCTGCGGTGCGATTGACCCTTCCGTTGTCACCTACCTTCAGGAAAAAGAGGGATGGACTCCCGATGAAACCGACATAATACTCAATAAAAAGTCAGGGGTTTTAGGCATTTCAGGTGTTTCCAGCGATGACCGTGATGTTCTCGCCGCCGAAAAAGCAGGCAATGAGCGTGCAGCTCTTGCAAGAAGGATTCAAAGATATGAAATCCGCAAATGCATCGGCAGCTATGTAGCCGCAATGGATGGGGTTGATGCAATAGTATTCACCGGTGGCATCGGCGAAAACACAGTTGACCTTCGTTCCGGAGTGTGCAACAACCTCACATATTTGGGCATAAAAATTGATGAGGAAATTAACAATAAGCTCATCAAGGGTGCAGAGGGTGAAATTTCGACACCCGATTCAAGGGTTAGAGTATTTGTTTTGCCCACCAATGAAGAGCTCGTCATAGCCAGAGATACAAAGGAAATTGTTGAGGCTCTGAAAAAATAAGACTTAACCTATCTTTCAGGCACGATTGAATTCGTGCCTTTTTTGTGCCCTATTGAGGAAAACGAATGACAGCAAAGCCCCTCTCATATTATTAACAGGGTAATAATTTAGCAGAGGTGCAAAATGGAGATAACAACTGTGCTGGGTATAGGCTTAGGTGTTGCAATGGATGCCTTTGCAGTCGCCGTTACCAATGGCATGGCTGTGCGCAGGCTTTCAATTGCATTTGCAATAAAACAGGCATCGGTTTTTGCACTTTTTCAGGCTCTTATGCCTTTCTTGGGGTGGCTTGCAGGCATTGCTGTGAGTGAAAAAATCGAATTGTATGGCCATTGGGCTGCTTTTGTTATTTTATGCCTGCTGGGCATCAAAATGTGCCTTGAAGCACACAGGAAAAAGAAAAAGCACGCAGCAGACAGCTTTATCCTCGAAAGGGAACCGCCTATGCGTGTTTTAATTGCTCTTGCCATTGCCACAAGCATAGACGCTCTGGCAGTCGGTGTTACATTTGCCTGCTCTGATGTTGAAGGGTTTAATGAGCTAATGCTCAATGTTCTGATTATCGGAGCAATAACCTTGATTTTGTGCATAGCAGGAGGATTTCTTGGTAGAAGGTCAGGCGATATATTCAAAGGTAAGTCAGAAATAATCGGCGGAGTTGTGCTGT
Organism: Clostridiales bacterium; assembly: GCA_012511485.1. Lineage (GTDB taxonomy): Bacteria > Bacillota > Clostridia > Oscillospirales > Acutalibacteraceae > JAAZFZ01. The sequence continues at coordinate 18,455 of JAAZFZ010000053.1, forward strand.
TTATCATGGCACTGAAAACGCTGGCAGAAAGCATCTATTAGATATTCCTTGAGTAGGTGTCGAGTATTTCCTTTGCACGGGCTCTGACCGATTCCTTGAGTGACACGGGCGACTTTACCACTATCCTTGAGCCGAATTGCATTATCCAAGAAACAAGCCCTTCGCTGACTACCGCTTCGGTTTTGATTATGAAATGCTCATTGTCATACCTGCGGCAGGAGGATTTTTCGCCGAATTTGTCGGTTATCTCCTCAATAATGGAATTTGAGCAGACAAGCTCAATAGAGTATTTCTCTCCGCTAAACATACTGAACAGCTTTGAAGCATAGTCTGCAGAATCAAAAAAGTTTTTATACTCACAAACCTGAGAAAATTGCCTTGATTCACTCTCGAGAAGCTCTACCTTTTTCATTCTGTCAAGCCTGACATGGATAAGATTATCATAATTAGTTTTGTTGCATATGAGATAATAATGTTCATCTGACCAAATAAGGGCATAAGGGTTAACAACAAATTCCTTTTCTTCTTCTGTGTTAGAAAAATAATTTAAAATCTTTTTCTTCGAATATTTAAACATAATCTGTTTATGAGAAGCAATTGCCTTGTGAATCACATCAATATTATAAAAAATTTGCTCATTATTGCTTTTTACCCTGTTGTCAATATAAACCTGGTTTTTGAGCATATTCATTTGGCTATCGCTGACAAGCAAACCGATTTTATTGATTAGATTTTTTGTTTTTTTCGGAGGAATAAAATGCGCCGCCTGCACGGCATCTATGAGAAGCCTGATTTCCGCAAGCTCGTATTTTCTTGATGCCAAAAAATACCCTCTTGCGGGTGAACGGGTATTAATAATATCCATCCCGAAATCCCTGAGAGATTTAATATCGGCATATATGGATTTGCGTTCGGCATCAATGTTATACTCACGAAGGCTGTCACACAATGCTGCTGCGGACAGGATATGCTCTTCATCAGTTTTTCTCTCAAATATCTCCATAAGGTACAATATTTTGAGTTTCGACTTATGCTTGACGCTCATTTTTTTTACTTCCTTTTTTGTCATTTTTGCCTAATTCGGCAAAAAGCAATTTTTTAAATTACCCCTCCACACAAAAAATATCCGTGTTATTTCTTCATCTCAGACCTCATTTCCAAATTAAGGTCATTAATAACCTTTTCATCAATCTTGACAACCTCACGGTCATATGTCATCAGCCCGTTTACTTCAAACTCAACATCGCTGACCTGAGTGTAAACCGTTGCGCTCAGACCCTTTTTAATCAGTGGAATTATCTGCTTTTTCATAAGCTTTTTATAAGCCTCAGTAAGCGAGAGCTTATCGCCATACATCCTGTATCCGAAGCTCTTTGCCTTGTTCCAGACATGGTTTTCAACAATGTTGCTGTAGCCTCCGAATTCGCTCAAAACAAACGGCCTACCGTCAGCCTTCGGCTTTCTAACCGGCAGAATGTATTTATGAACACTTTTGAAGTCTCCTCCGCCCTGATCATACC
>JAAZFZ010000353.1 GCA_012511485.1 Clostridiales bacterium
TGCATAGGAGTAACCTGGGGCTTTCGTGACAGAGCGGTTCTGGAAAAAGCGGGAGCAAAATATATAATCGACAAGGCGGGGGAAATGCTGAATATAATCAGATGACGCAACGGGCGGGAGCAATTCCGCCCGTTATTTATGCATTTTTTTATTAAGATACAGGGATTTACCAACAATCGCAAACGCGTAGGGCAGGGGCTTGCTCCTGCCGGACATAAGGGGGGGCTTGCTCCTGCCGAACATAAGGTGGGCTTGCTCCTGCCCTACATCTCATCCGGCGGGAAGTATTCACCGTCAATTCTGAGCCGTACATTCGGATATACCAGGTCGGGATTTGAGATGTTATTCATCAATGCGATTTTATCAACTGTCGTGTTGAACCGCTTTGCAATCTGTGTGAGCGTATCGAACCTTTTAATGCCGTAAAAAACGGTTGAAACTGTTTTCGGCTCGGCATCAAAAATCGGAATTTTGAGCACTTCGCCAATATATATAAGATTCGGGTTGCCGATTGAGTTTTCGGCAACTATTTTATTGACGGTGGTGCGATAAAGCTTCGCTATTCCCGTGAGTGTATTGCCGCGCTTGACGGTGTAGTATATTAGGGATGTTATAGGCGCAGGTTTTTCGCTCGGAGCATCAACGGGAGTTTTATCCGCCGAGAAAATATCCCTGGTGAAAAAATCTCTGTCCGCCATAGTCGGGATTCCGGGCACCCTGCTTGAATCATCATTATGCCAGCCGACCCATGAGGACCAATTGACATCCGCCCCCGGCTGCCTGTAGCTGTTTTCGTAAATCCACAGGGGATATCTTGTGAGTCTGCCGTCAAAGGTTTCTCCGGCGTTATAAGAGTCGCTGAAGACTACAACGCCCTTGCCGCACAGACGCTCACATTCCGTTAAGAATTCGAGGGCGATTGAATTTATTTCGGAGTTTGAAAGGCCGCTGAGGTCCTCAAAATCAGCAGCGAGCCGCCCCTCAAACTCTTTGCCGCTAATTGTGCTTAAATAAAAGTTTGCCTGGTATCTTGCCTGAGAGATGCTTCTGGCGGTCACAAAATGGTAAAAGCCTATCTTCATCCCCGCGTTTACTGCCCTTAGGTAGTTTTGCTCAAAATACGGGTCCTTATAGTTTGAACCCTCGCTTGAGCGGATATAAACCGCAGTTATTCCCTCCTGCCTGACTGTTTGGAAATCTATGTTTCCGTGCCATTGGCTAACATCGATGCCGTTATATTTCTTTGCACATGAGGGGCGCAGAGTGTTTGAAAGTATTTTACCATCCATATAATACGAAAAAGCCGATAAATCAGCTTTTCCCTAACCCCCTTTAATATAGATATTCACTATATTCTATTGCCGACTGCCTGCAGTTGTGCAAAAAGTCAAAAGCAGTATAGGTGTATTTTTCAAAAATTTTATTTGTTGAAAACAGTTCAATATTTTTTTAACAAATTACCTTGTATTTTTCCCCGAAACATGATAATATAATTTGTAATTAATCATAAATTTATTATTATTATAAATATATCTCGGGGGAGGATTTCGGTCATGTCATTTGCGATAGATAATGAATATGAGAGTGTTGTCCAGATTAAGGTTATCGGAGTCGGCGGTGGCGGTGGCAATGCTGTTAACAGAATGGTCACCCAAGGCGTCAAAGGTGCCGAATTTATTGCGGTGAATACGGACAAGCATATCCTCCTATGCTCACAGGCAACGCATAAAATACAAATCGGCGAAAAGGCAACAAGGGGTCAGGGCGCAGGTGGAAGGCCTGAAATAGGCGCAAAAGCTGTCGAAGAGAGCCGTGAAGCTATTTCTGACGCACTCAAGGGTGCAGATATGGTGTTTATAACCGCCGGCATGGGTGGGGGAACAGGCACCGGTGCTGCCCCGATTATTGCACAAATTGCCAAAGATATGGGCATACTTACAGTCGGTGTGGTTACAAAGCCCTTTAAATTTGAAGGCAAGAGGCGAATGGAGCAGGCAATAGTCGGCATAGAAAACCTTGCCGAGAGTGTTGACAGCCTCATAGTAATTCCAAATGACCGCCTTCGCATGATTACCGACCAGAGGCTAACAATGGCACAGGCTTTTGCAATGGCTGATGAGGTTTTGCTTCAGGGAGTCAAGAGCATTTCCGAGCTTATTAACATCCCCGGCTACATAAACCTTGACTTTGCTGATGTAACAAGCGTTATGAAGGATGCCGGCTTTGCTCATATGGGTGTCGGGCGGGCTTCAGGCAAGGAAAAGGCGCTTGCTGCCTCAAAAGCGGCTGTTTCCAGCCCGCTGCTTGAAACGACGATTAACGGGGCAAAGGGTGTGATTGTAAGCATTACCGCCTCCGATGATATCGACCTCAACGATGTGGATATTGCAACCGATTACATAAGGGAGCAAACAGACATTGACGCAAATGTAAATTTCGGCTTTGCATTCGATGCCGAGCTCAATGACGAGATGGTTATAACAGTTGTTGCAACAGGTCTTTTGAGCGAAAAACCCGTAACAGCCGATTTTGCCACAGATAATACGGGCGAAAATAATGATACGGCAAATCCGCAGGCAACCTTTGTCAAGGCTCCGGCAAAATCACGCTCACAAAAAAAAGATAAAACGCAGGAGTCTGATGCCGAACAAACCAGCGAGCGTCCGCCCATTCCGTGGAACGAACCAATAACACCGCCTCACAGGGATGTTTACAGCGAGCCTATCAATGAAACTGAAACAAATGACGACGATGATGACCTTGACGATGTATTTCATGTTTTCTTTGATAAAGTGAGCAGGAAAAACAAAGATAAAAAATGAGTATAAATATAAACAATTGCGCTTCTTCATTTGTGAAGGAGCGCATTATGTATTTTTTGGTATATATTTAATTTTTTTGAGTATTATTTGATTCTATACACAAACAAAAAAATCAATGGATAATATTTTTCTAATTTACCAATATAGCACAATATATTACAGTAAAATACAAATATACCCAATTATTAGTCATATTCATTAAAAATACAAGAAATATTTATGTTTTTATCTTAAATTCTTATGGAGTACCAAAAAAATTAAGATAAACTCATAATATTTATTATAAGAATGATGTTTATTTTATGTTAAGAATTGCTAAAAACAGTAAAAGTAAAAA
>JAAZFZ010000354.1 GCA_012511485.1 Clostridiales bacterium
CCATTAATGCTGCCTGATACAGACGGCTTATATCTCCTCTTACCGCCGCCTCAACAGAGAGCTTCTGCACCCAAACGCTCTGTGAGCAGACAGCAGCACAGCCAAGCGGCAGATTGCCTACCTTAGGTACAGAAATCCCGTTATAATCTACATAGCACGGAACCTCGACAACACATTCATCCGGCAGATTCGTTATCGTGCCGTTGTTCATGACATTGAAATGTCCCCTGTAACGCCTGCCAGTTTCAAGACCCTCAATAATATAGCTGCCGTGTTCATTGCTCCTGTTTTCCGAAATATATTTCTTAGGCTCCTCTTTGAGCCAGTTTGGAAAATCTGTCTCAAACCAGTTGCGGCTCTCCTTGCAGACTCGCAGGTATCCTGCAGTTTCACCCTGACTCCAGCTGTCGAAATTAATCCATTTTTTCATTTCTTCCGGGTGCTTGCGGTACCACATAAGGTATTCGGAGAGATGCCCATTTGACTCAGTGGAATAATAGCCGAAGTTTTTCATTACATCTAGGCGGATGTTTTCGTTTTTTTGCATATTCTCCATTGAGGACATCTTTTCATAAAGCTCACCAACTTTTTCAATCCCACCAACCTTAGCGCTTATGTACCATGTTTGATGATTTAGGCCTGCAGCAGTTATGTTAACCTCGTCAGTGCTGACTCCGAGCGCCGCAGCTATCTGAGCATGGCCGCCCTGAACACCATGGCACAGCCCGTATGTCGGCACTTTTCCGTATTTGTTGCAAGCCCAGGTAACCATTGCGTTGGGGTTTGAATAGTTGAGCAGAATACAATCGTGCCTTGCAACCTCTCTAACATCCCTGCAGAAGCCGAGCATTGCATTTATACCTCTCTGACCGTACATTATCCCGCCAATGCACAGCGTATCGCCTACGCACTGGTCAACGCCGTATTTTAGCGGTATCTCCACATCCGTTGCAAAGGCTTCAAGCATACCAATACGAACGCAGTTAATAACATATTTTGCATCCCTGAAAGCCTCGCGCCTGTCAAGAGTCGCCTGTATTTTGATATTCAGCCCGTTTTCGTTTATATCCCGCTGACAAAGCTGTGTGACCATACGCAGGTTGTCGGCATTAATATCGGTAAATGCAACATCAATATTCCGAAATTCAGGGACTGTAAGGATATCCGAAAGCAGGCGCCTCGTAAAACCAATGCTTCCTGCTCCGATAACTGCAAGTTTAAACATTTATTCCTCCTATTTATTCATTACATATAGTTCATATTAATTTCTTCTCCTGAAATGTCAGCATCCGAAAAAGCACTGTGCTTTGCGGCACGCCTTATGGCAAGCTCTGAATACATCCTTTCCTTCTTTTCCGGGCTGAGGTCATAAAAAAGCTTAGGTATTATTCCAAGCATGCCTGTTAAACCGGGTGCAAGCGTACACATAGTAAAAAGATAATACTTTGTTGAAGCGGATTGCTGCCCGTGACCTGCAGTGAGTGAATATCCTATGCTTTTTAGAACAAGGCTGTTAATTGGATTGGTAAAAATTGCGGCAACCTTTTTGACAATTTCTTTAACTGCCAGTGTTGCCCCCTCTGTACGGAAACCGTTTTTCCATTCGCAATAATCGAGAACCTGCGTCTGCATCATTCTCGGTATGATTTTATAAACTGAAAGCGTGGATTTATATATAAAATCCTTTGCTACGAATGCACCGAACATTACCCATTTTTTCAGATAATTACCCTTGGCGCCTTTGCCCCCTATTATGCCGAAAAAATAAACAAGAATGCTCGTCACATCCTTCTCATGCTCACCGAATATCCAAAGAGCCTTTGTTGAAAATTTGCTCTCAACCCAACCGATATATAAATAGCTGAAATACGATATGGGCGACCCGGGCAGAGCGACAAGATTCTTCAAAAAAGCGGAGCCCAATACATCCACATAATAATTCGTCACGCCCGTATCAATTTTAAAGGCTTTAAAAAACTCGGATACTGTTATAAGCAGCATGGGTTTGTTGTTTTTTATTGTATGCCAGCTTTCCTTGAGATTGGGCTTTTTAATTGACTGCATAACTCTTTCCTTTGCGACTTTGCCGTATAATAAGGCAAAAGCTCCTGCCTGAACGGCGCAGATAATTCCCATAATTGAATATGTAGTCTTTAGAGTGATTGCAGTAGTGCCGGAATTGGCAAAGTCTATCAGCAACCCCATTAAAAACTCCGGTATGTTCTCCCATATGCTGGATATTACTTCAGCGAGCGTAAAAAGCCTCATTTTATCTGCCGGATTGGGAGAAATGCTTGATATGTAGCCGGTTTCTGCAAAATTCCTGAAGGTTGTCATAAGCTCCGTAATCATGCCTAAGCCGTACCAGTATATACATTTGCTCAAATCAAACGGATTTGAACCGAAAAAATAAGGTGTAAGCCAGTATAGTGCGGTTAGTATCGTTCCTGGTACTGCAAAAATCAAAATGTAGGGGCGGAATTTGCCCCAGCGTGTTTGGGTTTTGTCAACGAGTATTCCGGCAAAGCTGTCATCAACAATATCCCAGATTTGCGTGATAATGCTTGCAATTGCATTGAGCGTAAAATCAATTTTCACAACATCCAAAAAAAACCTGTTCTTCCATTGATCAATACTGAAGCCCTTTGATGCATCAAAAAGTACATAAGAAATAGTTTCCTTTGTTCCAACATATCTTCGTTCATCCGCCTTCAAAACTTTCCCACCTATTCACCACTCTTATTTGTATTTTCTTGTTGCCCGTTGATAATCCAATTCAAGTGTATGGCCATTGAAATTGAATTCCATTAAATCCGTTTCCCTTTCCGCTGTAATATAGTCACATTCAAATCGTTTATATTGGGGGGAAACAGTTTTATTGTCAACCGTGAAATCCCCGCCGAAAACAAGCTCATATGAAACGCCATTGCTGACATAGATTACATAATCTCTGCCGTTAAATGACAATGGATTCCCTTTGATGCGCTTTTTGAAACCCTCAAAGCTTTCCCTCTTTTCATCCGAAAGCTCATAAATCCAGAACTGGTGATTGCCCCTTTGAATGAGGTCGAAATGTTTATCTTTGAATTCTTCAAGTCCCGCCTGCAGTGCCTTAGCGGCTTGA
>JAAZFZ010000355.1 GCA_012511485.1 Clostridiales bacterium
CTTAAGGATTGGCCGGCAGCCTACTTCAGCGGAGGAAGGAATGCTTAAAAAATGGTTTTATACTTTTGAATACGGAGAGGATATAGTGCTTAAAGCATGCGAACTCACAGCGGGTACCTTGAGGCCCTCATTTAAATATATAGACAAAATACTTGCCGAGTGGCATGAAAAGGGTCTGTCCAACATACGGGAAGTTGAAGCATATATTCTTAAGATTCCGAAAAAGGATAAGAAAAAATCAAAAAATCAAAGACCTTCTTTTAATAATTTCACAAACCGTACATATGACGCAAAGGCGCTTGAAGACATGCTTCTTAAAAAGAGCAGAGGTGAGTTGAGTGAGTAAATTCCTTAATATTTCAAGAGAATATGAACAGATAAGAGAAAGGAACAAAGAGGAACAGGAACGTAGAAAGCTGCCATTGTATAACAGATTCCCGAGGCTTAAAGAAATAGAAAACGAAATGATAAGAATAAGTATTGACATTACCAGGGCCATAATAAATAAGTCGCAGGATTCAGAAGCTTTGCTGGAACATCTCAGGAAACGCCATATGGATCTGAAAATTGAAAGAGCCGAGATACTTTCCTCAAATAATTACCCGATCGATTATCTGGAGATTCGATACCAATGCAAAAACTGCAAGGATACCGGTTTTATAAACGGTGACAAATGCAGCTGCCTGGTGCAAAAAGAAATAGCAAGCCTATTTCAGAATTCAAACCTTGGGGAAAAAACTAGCGAAGAAAATTTCGACCAGTTTAGGCTGGATTATTATTCGGATGAAAAAGGTGAAAATAATTATTCTCCGAGGGATAATATGAAGGACATATACATGAAATGCATAAGATTTGTGCAAAATTTTGATAATCACAATATTAATCTGTTGATTGTTGGCAATCCCGGTCTAGGAAAGACCTTTTTATGCAACTCCATTGCAAAAGACATGCTGGAGCAAGGTAAAAGCGTCATTTATCAGGTTTCTTCAGAACTTATCGACTTAGTGCGGGAGTCAAAATTTAGCTTTGATAATGAAGAAAACAATACTTCGATTCTGAATGAAATATATAACTGCGACCTTCTGATAATTGATGATTTGGGCACCGAGCTCCCCACACAGTTCTCCAGCCTTGTCATATACAATATTCTTAATAAAAGGCTGTTAAACAATAAGAAGCTAATCATATCAACAAATCTGAATACCGATGAAATCATGAAAAGCTATTCGGAAAGAATCTATTCAAGGCTATTCGGAGATTTCAACATGTTTAAATTCTATGGAGAAGATATCAGACTAAAAAGGCACAGCATATAAGTGTGACATGCTCCTATCACTTAAGCTGAACCTTTAGAAATGGTGGCTTCTTGCCCTTTCTAGGTACATTTCAGGTATATTTCTTTTAATCTCTTCACATAGCGCGAAACATTTCTTTCGTGCAAATAAGAATTCAGGAACTGTGACTCCAATCTTACGAAGTAATGATTCACTTGAATAATAAAAAAATACCAAACCGCCAAGGCTTGGTATTGCTTGTTTCAAATGGAGCTGGTGGACGGAATTGAACCCCCGACCTGCTGATTACAAGTCAGCTGCTCTGCCTGCTGAGCTACACCAGCATATGAAAATTTTTATATGGCGACCCAGAACGGGCTCGAACCGTCGACCTCCAGCGTGACAGGCTGGCATTCTAACCAACTGAACTACTGGGCCGC
>JAAZFZ010000356.1 GCA_012511485.1 Clostridiales bacterium
ATAAATTAAACCTCCAAGAGCTTAATGGATTTAAAGCTGAGCCTGTTGAGCGGAATACCGCTCTCATTGCTGACAATTGCCATAATGACTGCAGCTGTCGGCTCTTCAACTTTATATAGGACAAGCGAGCCCTGTGATTCTGTTGAGGGCAGTGGGGTACCATCGGAGTCAAGCGGATTGCTGCGCCTTGCGATTTCTTCCGCATCACTCAAATTCTTATTACCGGTCAGTATTCTTTTTAATCTTGAAAGGTTCATATCTATGCATCCTAACCATAAGGATTTGCAGAGGCAGAGCTTTTTGAAAAAGCTTGTCCTGCCATCCTCACTGAATTTTTTTGATTGAATAGGCGAATGTTCTTGTTGCCCTTTCTTCACGCAGTTCAAAGAAAGCCTCTGCCTGTGCAGGGAAGGCAATATATGAAAGCACATCCTCATCGGATTTTGCATTTTCGCCCAGATATTCCCTTGCCTTCTCAATTCCGGGTTCAAGCAAATCGGCATATCTGCAGGTCATCGGTTTTTCGCCGCCGAGAACCTTCTCCATAAGCTCTTTATTGATTTCGCCGGGAGCCTTGCCGTATTCACCCTTAATATAGCTCTTTATTTCATTTGAAATATTTTTATATCTCTCGCCGGAAAGAACATTGTTTGTCGCCTGAACGCCGACCATCTGGCTCATTGGAGTAACAAGAGGGGGATAGCCTAGGTCTGCACGGACTCTGGGAGTCTCTTCAAGCACTTCCTCGAGCCTGTCAAGCTTGTGCTGAGCAGTAAGCTGAGCAACAAGGTTTGAAAGCATCCCGCCGGGTATCTGATATATGAGAGCCTCCGGCTCTGTTGACATAACAACGGGGTTAAGACTGCCGCTTTTGAAAAATTCATCACGCACACCCTTAAAAAAATCGTTGATTTGGTTAACCGTCTTGTCATTGAGGCCAACCTCGAAACCTTGCTGGCGCAGTGCATATGCGAGGGTTTCCGTCGGCGGCTGTGAGGTTCCTCCGGAAAAGCTGGAAATGGAGGTATCAATGACATCTGCTCCTGCCTCGACGGCTTTTAGCAGGGTCATAGGACCTAAGCCTGTTGTTGAATGAGTGTGAACAACTATCGGGACTTTCACATTTTCTTTTAGGCTTTTGACAAGGTCATATGCCTCCTGCGGACTCATAATGCCTGCCATATCCTTGATGCACACTGAGTTGACGCCGAGCTTCTCCATTGCCTTTGCATAGTTTACAAAGCTCCCAAGGCTGTGAATCGGGCTTCTTGTAAAGCATATTGCCCCCTGAGCATGAGCGCCGCTTTTGAGAGTTTCGTCTACAGCAACTTCAATGTTCCTGATATCGTTGAGTGCATCGAATATGCGAATTATATCAATGCCGTTTTCAACGCTTTTTCTGACAAAAAGCCTGACAACATCATCGGGATAGTGCTTATATCCCAAAAGGTTCTGCCCCCTTAAAAGCATTTGCAGCTTCGTATTCGGGCATGCCTTGCGAATTTTTCTTAAACGCTCCCACGGGTCCTCCTCAAGGTAGCGCAGGCAGGAATCAAAGGTTGCTCCGCCCCAGCATTCAACTGAAAAATAACCTGCCTTATCTATCTTTGAGAGTATCGGCTGGAACTTCTCAAAGGGAAGCCTTGTGGCTATTAAAGATTGGTTTGCATCACGCAAAACTGTTTCGGTGAAATTTACTTTCATTCAGAAAGCCTCCTTAAAACTGTGTCTTTTCATCTATATATGAAGCGAGTTGGGAAATCGGCATTCTGACCTGCTCCATAGTATCCCTGTCACGAACAGTGACGCAATTATCCTCAAGGGAATCAAAGTCAAAGGTTACGCAAAACGGTGTGCCTATTTCGTCCTGACGGCGATACCGCTTGCCTATTGAGCCTGCGTCATCATACTCGCACATAAACTTTTTTGAAAGCGCCCCAAAAACCTCTTTGGCACCTTCATTGAGCTTTTTAGAAAGAGGAAGAACTGCGGCTTTTATCGGCGCAAGAGTCGGGTGAAGGTGCATAACAACCCTCTTATCACCCTTTGCTTGGTCGATAACCTCCTCGTCATATGCATCACACAGGAAAGCCAGAGCGACTCTGTCTGCCCCAAGGGATGGCTCAATTACATACGGAATATATTTTTCCCCTGTTTCCTGGTCAAAATACTCCAGACTTTTGCCGGATGTATTTTGATGCTGTGTCAAATCAAAATTCGTGCGGCTTGCAACGCCCCACAATTCACCCCAGCCGAACGGGAACAGGAACTCAAAATCGGTTGTAGCGTTTGAATAGTGCGAAAGCTCCTTATGCTCATGGTCACGCAGACGGAGATTATTTTCTCTCATGCCCAAACTCAGCAACCAATCGAGGCAAAATTTTTTCCAATATTTAAACCAATCAAGCTCCGTGCCGGGTCTGCAAAAAAACTCAAGCTCCATCTGCTCAAACTCTCTTGTTCTGAAAATGAAGTTACCGGACGTGATTTCGTTTCTGAAGCTTTTGCCTATCTGGCAGACACCAAAGGGAACCTTTCGGCGTGTTGTCCTCTGGATATTGGGAAAATTTATAAAAATACCCTGTGCTGTTTCGGGGCGGAGAAAAATCTCGTTCTTACTGTCCTCCGTAACGCCCTGAAAGGTTTTAAACATTAAATTGAATTTGCGGATTTCGGTGAAATTGCATGAGCCGCATTCGGGGCAGGCTATTTTATTGTTAGCTATATATTCTGACATCTGCTCAAAGCTCCAGCCTGCGGGGTTCATGCCGGTATCCTCTATGAGCTTATCTGCCCTGTGGCGTGTTTTACAGTCCTTACAGTCCATAAGAGGGTCCGTAAACCCGCCGACATGACCCGATGCAACCCAGGTAAGCGGATTCATTAGTATTGCCGAATCAAGCCCGACATTATAGGGGTTTTCTTGCACGAATTTCTGCCACCATGCACGTTTGACATTGTTTTTAAACTCAACGCCCAATGGGCCGTAATCCCATGTGTTTGAAAGGCCCCCGTAAATCTCGCTACCCGCATATACAAAACCTCTGTTTTTGCAGAGAGAAACCATTTTTTCCATAGTTTTTTCGGTATTTTCCAGCACAAGCCAACACTCCCCAATTATCAATTGTAACCTATACTAATGAAATATTCCCCAAAAGTCAATAGATAAAAACAACAA
>JAAZFZ010000357.1 GCA_012511485.1 Clostridiales bacterium
ATTCATGGCTATCCGGAAGCTGAAATTCAGGAGTATATAAACGACACCTATAATTACTACGAAAAAGAGGCAATGTCGGGTGAATTGAGCCTGAGCGAATATCTTCAGTCAAATCACAGCATGTCCATGCAGGAATTTAATGAGCAAACAGAAAAAAACGCACATGAAAACATAAAAAGAGAAATGGCAGCCTTCGCAATTGCAAAGGCTGAGGGCATAGAAATTTCAGAAAGAAAATATAAAAACGGGCTTGACGATTATGCCGAGTTTTACGGATATCAATCAGATGACCTTGAAAAAGAAGTCGGTAAAGAAAAAATTAAAAAGTGGATTCTTATTCAAGAAGTGCTTGAGCTGGTCACGGATAATGCTGTCAACATCTCCGAGAAAACCACACAAGCTCCTTCAAATTAAATCAACACTATTTCATTAATCAATAAGGGCTGTATCAACGCTCCTAAGGAGTTTAGATGATACAGCCCCGGCTTTTATTCTATTTCGCTTTGATTTTTGCCGCTCTTATAAAATCTCTGAAAAGAGGATGCGCTCTGTTCGGGCGTGACTTAAATTCGGGGTGGAACTGAACTGCCTGAAACCACGGATGGTTCTGCAGCTCAATTGCTTCAACAAGCTTTCCGTCCGGTGAAAGGCCGCTGAGTGTCATACCCTTGCTGACTACCGCCTGAGTATATGCATTGTTGAACTCGTACCTGTGGCGGTGGCGCTCGTCAACATGACTTATGCCGTAGATTTCCGAAAGCCTTGTGCCGGGTACAATCTCGCAGGGATAAAGCCCGAGGCGCATTGTGCCACCCTTTTTTGTGATTGTTTTCTGGTTCTCCATAATATCTATAATCAGATTTTCAGAATCATCGTTGAATTCGCCGCTGTCTGCATCCTCAAAACCTAAAACATTGCGTGCAAATTCAACAACAGCCAGCTGCATTCCGAGGCAGATGCCAAAGAAAGGCACATTATTTATGCGGCAATATTTAATTGCACAAATCTTACCTTCGATGCCTCTGTTCCCAAATCCGCCGGGGACAATAACTCCGTGCAGCCCCTTGAGCATTGATTCAACATTGCTTTCAGTTATATCCTCTGAATCAATCCACTCAATATTTACACGAACTCTGTTTTCAATCCCGCCGTGAAAAAGTGATTCCGCAACAGAAAGATAAGCATCATGGAGCTTGACATATTTGCCGACAAGTCCTATTCTAACCGATTTTTCACACTGTTTGATGTTGCTGACCATTGCCCTCCATTCGTCCAGGTCAGGCTTTTGTGCCTTGATACTGAGCCTTTTGCACACTACATTTGCAAGCCCGTTCCTCTCAAGCATGAGCGGAACTTCATACAGTGTGCTAACATCGGTATTATCTATTACACATTCCTCATTAACATTGCAGAACATCGATATTTTGCGCTTCATCGAGTCTTCTATAGGCTGGTCGCAGCGGCAAATAATGATGTCAGGCTGAATACCGATTGAAAGCAGCTCCTTGACTGAATGCTGAGTCGGTTTTGATTTATATTCTTCCGAACCAGGTACAAAGGGAATTAGAGTAACATGAATGAAAAGGCAGTTCTTTTGCCCCTTTTCCTGCGCTACCTGGCGGATAGATTCAAGAAAAGGCTGGGATTCAATGTCTCCGACTGTGCCGCCTACTTCCACAATTATGACATCAGCGTCCGAGGAGTCCGCCGCCTTATAGATTCTGGATTTAATTTCGTCGGTTATATGAGGAATTACCTGAACTGTCTGACCCAGATATTCGCCCCTTCTTTCTTTGGTCAATACATTCCAATAAACTTTTCCGGTTGTGAGATTGGAATTGAGGTTAAGGCTTTCGTCAATGAACCTCTCATAATGCCCGAGGTCAAGGTCGGTTTCGGTACCATCGTCCGTTACAAACACTTCGCCGTGCTGAAACGGGCTTATCGTACCAGGGTCTATATTTATGTAGGGGTCCAACTTCTGCATCGTAACCCTTACACCTCTGGATTTAAGGAGTCTGCCCAAAGCAGCGGCAGTAATGCCCTTGCCCAAACCCGATACAACTCCGCCTGTAACAAAAATAAACTTTTTCATTAATTTACACCACTCTTATATATTCGTTTTTTATTCCCACTCTTTTTCTGTTTATTAATACACCCTATAATACATTGGTTTTCCTCTAAAATCAAGCCGTTTCATACATATATTCTCTGTGTTATCGTAGTTATCCAATTTTTCGTTGCAAAAAAAGTTGCAATTTCCTGTTTTCTAAAATAGCATGTGGCTTTGAGGTTAGGTGCATTTGTGTTTTTCGAAAAAAGAATCCGGCCAAAAGGTCGGATTCAACTTTTTATGTTTCGCTGTTCGTATATAGATTCTCAACAACTTTTGTTATAGGTAAGCGGTAAATCCTCATTCAGCGCAGCATCAGAGAGAAACAGCCAGTCGATGTCCTCGCCGTCCTCGCATAAGCCGATGGCTCCGGCGGGCGAAACCACATAAAAGCTGTCCTCATCGATCGGGTTTTCA
>JAAZFZ010000358.1 GCA_012511485.1 Clostridiales bacterium
GAGTACGCCCCAACACAGATTTAGCAATAAAAGCAGGAATAGAACTTGGGGTGACGGGTGCGATTCAAGTTAACAACAAAATGCAGACCAATATCAAAGATATTTATGCCTGCGGCGATTGTACAGAGCAGTATCATGTGGTAACGGGCAAGCCGGTGTACCGCCCGATGGGTTCTACCGCCAACAAAACCGGAAGAATCGCTGGTGACAGCTTAACAGACGGCATCCTTGAATTCAGAGGGGTTCTCGGCACCGGAATATTTAAAATATTTGATATGACGGTTGCTCAAACCGGATTGTCCGAGCGTGAGGCATCCGAATATGGTTATAATATTCAGGTATGTCATAATATAAAACCGAATAGGCCCGAATATATGGGCGGTAAGGAAATGGTAATCAAAGGAATAGCCGACAAAAAAACGGGTAGGCTTTTGGGGGTTCAGATTGTTGGATATGAAGGTGTGGACAAGAGAATTGACGTGTTTGTAACAGCAATTACATTCAAAGCAAAAGTTGAAGACCTCTTTCACCTTGATCTGGCATATGCACCGCCTTTCTCTACAACCAAAGACCCTGTTATATACACAGGCATGATACTTGATAATGCCATTAATAGAGGCAGATCTTTGATAACGACGCAGGATTTAAATGCGCTTATGCAGTCGGGGGAAGCATATCAATTGATTGACGTGAGAGCGGCGGAGCAATATGAAAAAAGCCATATTGAAACTGCCGAAAGTGTTCCGCACGCAAAGCTGAGAGTAGAGGCGAAAGATTTGAATAAGGACATTTCTACAATCACCTATTGTAATAAAGGCATTTCAGGAAATGCGGCACAGAATATCCTAATTAATCAAGGCTTTAAAAGTGTATATAACCTTTCAGGCGGACACAAGCATTACAATAAAACCAATCTAATAAATGATGGGAGCAAGCGGTATGAGTCAAAATAAAACAGGCGGTATCGGTTTTTTTGAAAAGTATTTGACAGTTTGGGTATTGCTCTGTATGGCTGCGGGTATTTTGATAGGGAAATTTTTGCCCGGCATACCGGAGTTTTTGGGCAAATTTGAATATGCGAATGTATCTATTCCAATAGCCGTGCTTATTTGGGTAATGATCTACCCAATGATGATGAAGGTTGATTTTCAGAGTGTCTGGAATGTTATCATGTAAGTAGAGTCGACAAACGCCCAAAATCCGATAAAATATAATCAGAAGAAAGGTGTTTGAAAATGAAAAAGTACAGTAAAGAATTTAAGGCGGAAGCACTGAAGCTGTCCGACGAAATCGGAGTAAAGAAAGCAGCGGCACAACTTGGTATTCAGTATTACACTATTGCCGATTGGCGAAGGAACCGCAAAGTTGCTCGAGCAGCGTTAAAGCCTATTCTCACAGATGATGAGCTGCGAATACGCAATAGTGAGCTTGAAAGTGAGAATACCGAGCTAAAGCGCGCAAACGATATCTTGAAGGACGCACTCGGTTTTTTTGCAAAAGACCGGAAGAAGTAAAAACAGCGGAGCGGCATATCTTTGTAAAAGAGTTTAAAGAAAAATACACCGTAAAAGAGATGTGTAAAGCTCTGAAAATCAGTGAATCGGGCTATTACCGCTGGCTAAAAAATCAAGCGAAACAGACTGCTCGCGAGCTTCTGAC
>JAAZFZ010000359.1 GCA_012511485.1 Clostridiales bacterium
ATTATATCCCGTGAAGGCGCCCTTGCAAAGGGCTCAGGCAGAAGTATAGAGGGCTTCTCGCTTTTTAATGCAGTGGAGAGCTGCTCGGATATACTTGAAATGTTCGGTGGTCATCCGCTGGCAGCCGGTTTAAGCCTAAAATGTGAAAATATTGATGCTTTCAGGGACAGAATAAATAAATATGATTCAGATATTGAAATGCCATTTCCAATACAAAAAATTGATTTAAAAATTAACCCTAAGGCGATAGATTTGCAGATTCTCAATGAGCTAGCGGCATTTGAGCCTTTCGGTGCAGGCAATACACAGCCTGTTTTTGGCTTGTTCAATATGACTGTTAAGGAGATTAAACCTGTTTCAAACGGTAAGCATATTCGCCTTCTTGTTTCAAGGGAAGGTATAGATATACCGGCTATGTACTTTGGGATGTGCCCTGAGATTTTTCCTTTTTGCAGTGGTGACACGGTTGACCTCGCCGTAGTTTTAGAAAGAAACGAATATCTTAACAAAGTTTCCGTAAGTGTATATATTAAAAATGTAAGATACTCAAATATTCAGAACGAATCAATTTTTTCAGGTGTCAGAATTTACGAAAAATTTAAGAGAAACGAAACTTTGTCTCGCGAGGAGGCTCAGCGTGCCTTTCCCGACCGTGAGCTGATAGTTGCCGTTTACAAAGCTGTTAAATCAAAGAAGAGCTGGAACTATGGGATAACGGCTCTTTGCCACAGGATAGGGGATAACGGAGAAAAATACTGCGCTGCCTGCATTGCTTTGGATGTCCTTGAAGAGCTGAGGTTATTAATAAGAGATGAAAACGGCATTTCGTTGCCACCCGAAAACACAAAAGCAAATTTGGAGGATTCGCTAATACTTAAGTCGGTAAGGAGTTACATATAAATTTTGCAGATGGGAGGGGCAAGAATGTGCACCAATGCCGATATCGGTGACGGCTATTTGGATTTAATAGAATACCTGAAAAAGTCTTACAGCGAGGAAGATATTGCGCTTGTTAACAAGGCCTATGAGATAGCCTCAGAAGCCCACAGCAAACAGGTGCGCTATTCCGGCCAGCCTTATATTATTCATCCCATTGCAGTGGCAAAGATACTCGCCCAGCTTGGGATGGATACGGCTTCGATTGTTGTTGCTCTGCTGCACGATACTGTTGAGGATACCGATGTAACCGTCGAAAAAATCAGAACTATATTTAATGAAGAAATAGCTACCCTTGTTGACGACGTTACAAAGCTTGGTAAAGTTTCACTTTCAACAAAGGAGGAGCAGCAGGCAGAAAATGTGCGCAAAATGCTCCTCGCAATGTCGCAGGATATTAGGGTAATTATTATTAAACTGGCAGATAGAATCCATAATATGAGGACGCTCAATTTTATGCGTCCCCAAAAACGCAGGGATAAGGCTCTGGAAACGCTTGAGATATATGCTCCCATTGCCCACCGTTTAGGTATTAGGACAATGAAGGAGGAGCTCGAGGACCTTGCTATCAGCTACCTGGACCCCGTTGCCTATCATGAAATTGAATGCTCTCTGGAGTCACAGAGTCAGTCCAGAAAAGAGTTTCTTGAGGAAATAAAGGATAGGGTGAAAAACAGAATAGTCAGTGTTGTGCCAAATGCCCATATTGTGGGAAGGGTAAAGAGTGTGCACGGCATTTACAGAAAAATGTATATGCAGAACAAGAACTTTGATGAAATTTATGGTATCTATGCCGTGAGAATAATAGTTGAATCAGTTATTGACTGCTATAACTGCCTGGGTGTAATTCATGATATGATCAGGCCAATACCCGGCAGGTTCAAGGACTATATTTCGACTCCCAAGCCCAATATGTATCAATCACTGCACACAACTGTAATTGGCTCCGAGGGTATTCCTTTTGAGGTTCAGATAAGAACATGGGATATGCACCACACAGCCGAATTTGGTATTGCGGCACACTGGAAGTATAAGCTGGGCATAACCGGCAACGCAAAGTTTGGAGAAAGGCTTGCATGGATAAGGCAGTTGCTAGAGAGCCAGAGGTATTCAGAAGATGTGGAGGACATTGTCCGCACAATCAAGAGTGACCTTGTGCCTGAGGAGGTATTTATTTTCACACCTAAGGGCGATGTAATAAGTCTGCCTCAGGGGGCAACGGTTATTGATTTTGCGTATGCAATTCACTCTGCTGTAGGCAACAGAATGCAAGGCGCAAAGGTTGACGGCAGAATCGTCCCAATTGATTATCAGGTAAAAACGGGTGAAATTGTTGATATTATAACTTCCTCAAATCAGAATAAGGGTCCCAGCAGAGATTGGCTGAAGATTGTGCGCACTAGCGAAGCCAGAAGCAAAATCAGGTCATGGTTCAAAAAGGAGAGACGTGACGAGAATATTATTGAAGGCAAAGCCGAGGTCGATAGGGATTTCAGGCGCAATTACATCAGACTTTCCGATGAGGCATTGCAGTCGTTTCTAAAAAACATTGCCGAACGGCAGCACTGCAATTCCATTGATGATTTCTATGCATCCATAGGGTATGGCGGTATCTCCTTATCAAGGCTCATGCCCAGAATTAAAGAAGAATACAACAAGCTTGTCAAAACGCAGGAAAAAACAGATGATATTAAAACAGTAATTGAGCCAAAAAGACGCAAAAGCAATGATGGTGTCATCGTTGACGGAATTGAAAACTGTTTAATTAAATTTTCACGCTGCTGCAACCCTCTTCCCGGTGATAATATTATCGGATTCATTACCAGAGGCCACGGCGTTTCTATTCATACTAGGGACTGTGTGAATGTTCCCAAATCAATTGCACTTGCTCAGGAGCCCGAACGGTGGATTTCAGCTCATTGGGATAGTGATGTGAAAGAGGAATTCAAGTCAACTCTACTGATATCATGCTTCAACCGTGTAGGTATGCTTGCAGATATATCGGGGCTGCTTGCAAACATGAAAGTTATGATACATGACATAAATGCCAGAAATTCAAAGGACGGCAGAACCGCAATGACAATAACCATTACAGTTGACGGTGTTGAACATTTAAAGAGTGTTATTTCAAAACTAGAGCGTGTAACGGGAGTTCTTAGCGTTGAGCGGTCAGGAGTTTAGGAGGATTTTAATTGAAAGCGGTAGTTCAAAGAGTATTAAATTCGGTCGTTGAAGTTGAAAATCAAACAGTCGGCAAAATCGGCAGGGGATTTAATATCTTGCTGGGTGTTGTAAAAGGGGATACCGTAAAGGAGGCAGAGCTTCTTGCGGGCAAAGTTGCAAGGCTTA
>JAAZFZ010000054.1 GCA_012511485.1 Clostridiales bacterium
GTGCTAGTATTGTAATACCTTTCTCGCCACGCATGACGTTTCTCTCAAACTTCTTTATCCAGGTCTGATAACCGGCAACCATCGTTGCATCAGGTCTTTGTAAAAATATCAGCATGGCATTGTTGAAGCTGTAAGAATGAAAGCTTGACTGCATCTTCAGAAAGGCCTTGTATTTCTCGCTGTCCATAGTATTTATAATGCCTTGTTCTAACTGTTCCATAACCTCAACAATTTTATCTTCGGCCACGATATCAGCCTCCTTGATATGTAATATATCACCAGGCAAAAGGGAAATAAGCTTAAAATATTGGAAATATTTATATTGAAAATGTACCATAATGAACATTTGATGTCAACGCTAAAAGGCTTTGTACAATACTCCTGCGTGGGAAATACGGAATTGATTTTTATTACGAAATAGAATAAAATGTATAGTGCTGAGAATAGTAAGAAGCTTGAGGACGGAAGGAACCGTCACCCCTTTACGTCACAGACCCCCTATCACCAGGAATCATAGCCTTTAATCATCATGCATCGTAAAGGCCGGAGATGCAGGAATTAACCGCCCTGCCAAGCTTTTTACAGATTAAACATGAACGGTCACAAAACCGTATAATTTTGTATCCGGAAGTGGAGAATATGATATTTGGATTTGACCCGAATGAAGCCGAAAGAATGTTAAAGGAAAAAGTGCCATACTCAAAGGTAATTATTGAAGTAACAGCACTTTGGAAGAAAACCGGGGAAATAGTACCTTTGTCGTTAATATGGAATGACAGAGAATACAGGATAGAAAAAATACTCGAAAGCAGAAAAGGTAAAAGCCTGAAAGTTCAGGCCACCGGTTACAGGTACCGGTGCCAGGTCGGAGAAAAGATCTTCAACTTGTATTACGACAATACAAACTGGTTTATAGAAAAAGCAAAGTTTTAACGATTTGAAATCACCTTGATTTTGCTCATGAAATCACGGAGCCAACAAAACCATTCCTTATCAGATGCAGATAGTGGAACAAAACCATTAGTAGCAGCCTCAAGTCTATACTCCTTCAGCTCACCGCTTAACCGCGCCCGGAGCAAGTAGAACCAACAAGGGTCATACAGTATGCTAAGCTTATCGGCCCAACAAAGCTTTGACGGTATTGCCCACGAAAGATTAGCATAACTGCGTGAGTGATATAAACACAATTCATATTGTTTTCGGCCAAACATTTTCAAAGCGATATTGGCACCTCTGATCGGATGAAGTACCCCTTCGGCACCATTCATATCATTTTTATTCCAATAGCCGAAATCATGCACAAAAATACAGAATACTTCTTCAAAGGACGGTTTCCCATAGAGCTTTATCCATGCCGCTATAACCGTTATGGGATGCCAGATGAATTGATGAACACCAAATAGTAAGCTTCTAGTACCTATTTTCATAGATCCTCCTGCTGCAGCTGATCTATTGACCAGCTGCGCATATAATTAGATTTTGATAACTTCACGCCGGTAAGAGTAGGCTGGCAGTATCCATGATATAGTAATCCTTGTTTTTCATTACTGCGCAGTAGCTTGATTCACCCTCAAAGTCATCTATAACAGCCTTGTATTCGGGCCTCATATCCCTGTACTGTGCCTTTCCGTATGACGGCGGCA
>JAAZFZ010000360.1 GCA_012511485.1 Clostridiales bacterium
AAGCAGCAGTAGAACCCAAAGGATCAAAATGCAGAGTATTTGTATCTAGGACATTCCCCTCTCATTTGACCATTGACGATTGGTTATTCTTTATTTGTCATCTTTTAGAGGTCACCCGTCGCGATGAAAGTCAGCGATATATATGTCATCGGCAAACATGTTTATTCCCACCTCAATTGATCCACCTCGTCTCCCGCTATGAATTTAATTTCATAATTATTCAACACAACCCAAAAGCCGTTGCGATGGCGTGTAATATCGACAATCTCTTTTCCACCGACACTGTTCCATTGGGCCTTGGCTTCAAACAACAGCACAACATCATCTGCCGAATCTGCATTGACTCTGCTGTTTAGTGAATAGCTTGAAACCTTATCATCGTGTTCCAATCGTTTATCGCAGGGACACCTAAACACCGATCCTGTTTTTTCAAATGCTTTCTCAGTCAGCCATTGATCCAGTTGGTCACACCATTGTTTTTGTTGAGGAAGTCCTTCATTGATAATCGCCGAAGACAGCAAAACAAGATTTTGACGGCATATCGCTTTTTGGGACGGCGGCATTACAAGAAAAATGCACAGTGCCGCTATCGGTATATAACCAATTAGGCTCGTCAGGCCGATAGCTCCCAAAGAAGTTTGCCGGGTCAATTTCCTCATATCTATCAATGACAGTCCAATGGCTACAAACCCTGCGATTCCAAATCGGAAATACCATTGATAATTGGGATAATAATGCCAGGAGTCCTGATAACTTTCAGCCCTGCGCACCGCCGCAAAAACAATAAACAAGGAAACGACATACAGAAGGATGGCATTTAACGGATGACCCAGCTTTGTTGTTGATTCTTTTTTTACAGAGCGGTCAAATAATGCTGAAGCCAAAAAATCAATGCAATAGGTTAATAGTGCGGCCGCAGCAAACCCAACGAGATAAAAGTAAAACGGCAACAGAGTAAGGTAGGATACTGCGAACTGATTAGAAACCTGCTCTTTTGTCAAAAACTCAAGCAGGTTAAAAAGCGGCAAAAAAAGATTGTTATAAGCCCACATTAAGGGGAATATGCACTTTCTCAGTATATCTGTACCACCATACCAAATTAATTCCTTTTTGAAAAAAATTATCAGTAGGATTGATATCAAAGAACTAATCAGTCCTCCGATGAACGCATTGCGCCATATATTTCTACCGGAAACAAATGGTTTCATGAGCTACCTTTCGCCTTAGTGTCCTCTGAGATAATACCCGTCGTCGTTTCCTCTCGACCAAGCCGCTTACGAAGAAAAGAAACGGCAGCTTCATAGCCTTGCTCATCCGCGATCCTCAAAAGCTCATCACGGTCTTGCGCTGAAATCCAGCCGCGCCCCGCATATGTTAGAGAATCTGGCTCGCGTCTAACCCATTGAGATGTGTATCCGTGCAATCTCCTGTAAACCTGCATTCTCAATGTGGGCCAGTTTTCATAGGTTGTGTATATCCGCAGATATGCCTTTATGTCTTTAAAAACGATGTCGGACGAACGCCAATCCCAATACAACTCTCCCTTTGCACTTATCAAACTCATAATGAAATACAATTTATGCGGCTCGCTGTCAACTGGTGAATAATACCAGAGTTTTTCATGCAAAATGGTGCAGATAAAAAAATCGTAAGATTTTAGCGGTGTGAAGCAATGCATTCTTTCAATGCCGGTAGCTGGCCGGTTTTGGTATATATTTTCAATGCCTCTTTCACCGTATCCACGGGGTTTAATCC
>JAAZFZ010000361.1 GCA_012511485.1 Clostridiales bacterium
AATCGACGTCAAGAATTATGGAATTACATATATTATTCTTTCCGTTGTAATCTTTATAGACCTTTCTCTTAACGAAATCCCAATGTTTTTAAGGGAAGTGTTAGCAAGCCGTTGGTTTGGATCTTTTTTCTTTGCAATCGGATTATTGCTTCCTCTGTCTATCGTGATAAGATTAATAGTTCGTTACTTCTTTTATAAGGTTATTATAGAAAGCAACAGATTTTATTTGCAGACCAATCCTTTCAACGGAAAATATTGTGAATATGCCGATATTAAAAGCTGTAAAGAGGTATTGAGAGTTGCTCGACACGGAAGACTTAGTGAAAGTTCCAATTCTAAATCATATTATTATTTCTTTATCTTTACAAACATAACAGGCAGGACGAGAAAGTTTCAGTTTCAAAAGGATATACACGGTCACGAAATTGATGTATTAAAGGAACGAATCTCTCTTTGCAATCATTGCGAAGTGACTGAGGAAGTGAACCGTGGAGGCAATACTGTTGTAAAAAATATTATTAGAATAATTGCTTTAATTCTGATAGCAGCGTTTATGGTGTTCTTGAGTTACCTTTCAACGAATAATGTTAAGCATCCTTCTTCTGATCCGTCGAAAAATCAAGCGGATACAGTCAAAACAAGCACACCCGGCTTTTCTGATGTTCAGACCGTTTTATCCAAAAGAGGTTTTGAAACGGCGAATATACCTACGACATATTGGTCTATCGAAGAAAACAAACTCACTAATGTGGTTTCCGGAATAAAGGGTGACGTAGCTTTTGAGTTTTACGAATACACAGACGGAAAGACGGTAGACTTAATTTTTAATCAAATTTCATATGATATTTCAAAAGATTTGGAGCCTGATGAACGTGATAAACATATAACCGAACTTGCCGATGGAAATAAAATTTTCGCCTTAACCGAAAACGGCATTTATAGTGTTGTAATCTATAAAGACAATACACTTATCTATGCACATTCACTCGAAACTTCAAACGAAATACAAGATGTTTTGGCAGAGCTTGGATACATCAAAAAGGAATGACATTTCCCATGCATTATCTCAAACAGAGCTTTTTATATGTGATGCTGCATTTGAATAAAATGAGCATAATGCTAAGTTGAGAGATTGCATCTTTTTTGTAGTACCCTTACATAAGACTGTCGATTTTTGTCGATGGTCTTTTTTTACATTTTTTAGCTCAATCATAGGCTTTAAACATGATTAATACAAAGGGTAAATGTAAAAATCATGCTCTTATTTCTACTTTTGTTTTTGTATAATTAAGGATTTAGCATATAATCATTCTCCCCTCGGAGAGGCAAAAGCCTTGCAAAATATAAAAGTTGTTTATTTTACAAACGGTCTTCTGGATAAAAATGATAAAAATATTCTCCGCCGTTATTTTCGGCGGAGAACTCACTAAATATTCTATAGCATTAATCAGTTTTTAAGTAAAGAAAATGCTTGACTGCATCTGAGCGACTGTCTTGAGTGACAAAGAAAATAATATCGTCCTCGCAAAGCTTAATATATGGACCGGGGGAGATAATTGTACGGTTTCCACGCTGGACGGCAATGAGTGTTGCCCCTGTGTTCTGCCAAAAACGGATATCGGAAAAGGTCTGGTTGAGGTAGAGGCAGTCTGCCGTAATGGAAATCTGAAAGGGGACAAAGGGGTTGAGAGAGCGAAAATGCTCGGTTGCCGAAACCAAATCCGTGAGCAGGCTGTCCATTGTTTGCATATCGGCTTTTTGCCTTTTTAGGCAATCATAAATATTATTCCTGATAGTTTCAATGGACATTCGCCGCTCCTGCTGGGCGATATATTTTTTGGCATTTTCGGTTGATTTGATGGTCACGCCGCTCCCTTTGATTGAGGAAACAATGTCCAAATCACTCAAAATGCAGATAGCCCGCCTTGCCGTTTCGGGGGATACACCGTGCTGGCTGGCAAGGGAGGAGCGGGCAAAAATGATTTGCCCCTCTTTGTATGCACCGCTGGCTATTCGGGTAGCAAGCTCAACTGCAATTTGCTGATAACGGGGCAGATAGGACCGCTTCCCTTTTTCATTCATTCTAATCCCTCTATTCCTTTTATGTTAGAAAGAACACGCTTCTACAATATTATACCACATTCTTTGTTTTTTCCAAACAACGATAATCCAGCACTTATAAAAGTGGCGGGAATGTTGGGTGTAACGGGAATGAAAATCGGAAATGACGGGGAATAACGGGAATGGGAAAGGGAAGGCACAGGGACATATAGGTATTCACCCGCCGCTAATCGGTTTATTATTTTCTTAGTATATCCAATACCCTTGAAACTGCCTTGCCGTATGCCTGCACAAACGGCTGCGGGTCATTACG
>JAAZFZ010000365.1 GCA_012511485.1 Clostridiales bacterium
CCTGCTGGGGGACGCGCATCTGCCCGTGCTGTATCGCGTGCCTGAGCAGCCCGACGCCCAGCGCATGCAGGAGCTGGCGATATTCCTAAACAACCTGGGCTATCGGCCGCGGGGGCTGCGCGGCGAGGTCAAACCCCGTGCGCTGCGCGCGGTGCTTGACGCCGCCCACGGCACCAAGCACGAGGCCATAGTCAGCCGCGTATTGCTGCGCAGCTTAAAAAAGGCGCGCTACAGCGATGATAACTATAGCCATTTTAGGTTGGCCAGCACCGACTATTGCCATTTTACATCGCCCATACGGCGCTGCCCGGATCTGATGATACACCGGCAGGTCGCCATGCTGCTCGATGCCGATACCGAGCCGATAACGGTGTCCGACATGTATCTGGATACCTGTGTAAGCGCGGCGGCGCAAGCGTCTACCTGCGAGCGGCGCGCGCTGGAGGCCGAGCGCGCCGTGGAGGCGCTCAAGATGGCCGAATACATGCACGCCCACATCGGCGAGGAGTTCGATGGGGTGATATCCGGCGTGACCGACTTTGGCCTGTTTGTGGAGCTGCCCAATTTGGTCGAGGGGCTGGTGCGCATGAGCGATCTGCACGACGACTACTATATACACGATAAAAAGAGCTACGCACTCTATGGTCGCAGTAGCGGCCGGCGCTATGCGCTGGGCGATAGCATACGCATTCTTGTGCAGGCGGTGGATGTACCGGCCAGGCAGATATCCTTTGGGTTGGCGGGGCGCGCGCAATAGCCCCGCCGCCGGATTTAACCAAATGGTGATAGACAGCTTACCCTGTATAAATTATGATAAACGTCAATATTTATACGACCGGAGGTCAGCCGATGAGTTGGTTTTTCACGAAAAGCGTAGATTTTTATCGACAAAATCGCCCTGATCATTTGCTGACCCAATACGGTTCGCCCCTGTATGCATACAACGAGCAGGTGCTGCGTGAGCGCTGCCGCGACATGAAGAACCTGGTTGATTCGCCGCTGTTTGGCGTCAACTATTCGACCAAGGCCAACAGCAATTTGACGCTGCTGAACATCATCCGCGAGGAGGGGCTGGACGCCGACGCCATGAGCCCCGGCGAGATCCATGTGCTGCTGCAGGCGGGCTTTAAGCCCGAGCAGATCTTCTACATCTGCAACAATGTATCGGTGGAGGAAATGGCCTACGCCGTGGAGCGCGACATCTGCGTCAGTGTCGATTCGCTGAGCCAGCTTGAGCTGTTTGGGCGCGCGTTTGCAGGCAGGCGCGTGGCGGTGCGCATCAACACCGGGCACGGCGCCGGGCACAATGAGAAGGTCGTCACCGCCGGCAAGAAGACCAAATTTGGCGTCAACGACGACCAGATTACAGATATCAAGGCATTGGTCAAACGATATTCGCTGCGCCTGTGCGGGCTGAACCAGCATGTGGGCAGCCTGTTTATGGAGGGCAGCGCGTACCTGGCGGGTGCGCGCCTGTTGATGGAGCTGGCGCTGGAATTTGACGATCTGGAATTTATCGACCTGGGCGGCGGCTTTGGTATATCCTATTATAAGCAGGCGGGCGAGGGGCCGATGGATCTGGCGCCCCTGTCGCGCGAACTGACTGAACTCATTCAGAATTTTCAGCATCGCTGCGGCCGGCCGGTGCACTGCAAAATAGAGCCGGGCCGCTATATCACTGCCGAATGCGGTGTATTGCTGGGCAACGTGTTGGCGCGCAAGGTTAATTCCGGCGTGACCTATGTGGGCACTGACCTAGGGTTTAATGTGCTTCAGCGGCCGATTATGTACGACGCGCATCACGAGGCCGAAATATATCGCGACGGCGTGTGCCTGGAAGGCGACCACGAGACCGTCACCGTCGTGGGCAATATCTGCGAGAGCGGCGATAAGCTGCTCAAGGCGCGCAGCTTGCCGCGTATGCAACTAGGCGATGTCATCGCCGTGATGGACGCCGGCGCGTACGGTTACAGCATGGCATCCAACTACAACAACCGGCTGCGCCCGGCTGAGGTGCTCATCGGTCTGGATGGCCAGCCCCGGCTGATACGCCGGCGCGATACGTTGGAGGATCTGATGCGCGGCTTTGCGCTATAAGGGCGACCTGTACGAGTATATGGGGCGGGGGCAAGATACCTCCGCCTTTTTTGTGCCGCCGTGCATCGGCACAGGCGTAAAAGCATGCAAAGTGGGCACTTTGTAAATGCAGCCCATACAGGGCGAACAACCATCCGCATACTACCCGGCGGGTGGTACCCTTTGCCTGGCAGATGGCTTATGGTATAGTGCTTATATCAAACAAACGCAGGGCAGCCCGCATACCGCCCACAGGTGATGCCCGCTCGCCCGCAC
>JAAZFZ010000362.1 GCA_012511485.1 Clostridiales bacterium
CTTTGACGAACTTTTCCAAAACACCGTCGGCAAAGCGTTCTGCTCGGAATGCACCTACAATCAGGGCAATAACCGCCTGCTCGTCAAGGGCATCGACATCGGCGGATTTCATTGACTCCTCTGACCAATCCAACCCGTTATTTTTTAGTATCGTTTGATAATCGTTGAGCTTATATTCGGAGTTGAGTCCGACAAACGCCCAAAACTCCTGATAGAAGCCCTGCAGATTATCGTCGCTCTCCAATCTGTCTATGTACTTCGTTATCAAATCAAACTTGCGGGCGGATTTTATTTTTAAGAAACGCTCCCCTTGATGGTAAATCCCGTGGAGTTAATCATCAAGATAAGACAATGCCCTTCGTTTTAAATAATTGGGTACACCGTAATATGCCTGTGCAATGGCTCCTGCAATTGCGGCAAGGGTGTCACTGTCACCGCCTATGCTCACAGCATTGCGGACAGCGTCCTCAAAGGAAACGGATTCAAGAAAAGCCTCAATAGCCTGCGGCACAGTCTCCTGGCAGGTTGCGTTGAACCTGTAGGTTTCCCTTATGCCGTCAATTGTGAAGTCCAGTTTATAATAATCACTTTCAATGCACTCACGGATTTCAATTTTTGTCGCGCCGTTTTTCGCCATAAATATGGCAATTGCGACAGCCTGCGCTCCCTTTATGCCCTCAGGGTGGTTGTGCGTCACCTCTGTGACCTTTCGGGCGAGCAGCTTTGCCTCCTCCTTAGTTTGAGCAATAAAGCCGCAGGGTGAAACACGCATTGCCGCACCGTTTCCGAAGCTGTTATATGGCTTTGGCTCATAGCTGAACACCCATTTGCGGAACATTCCGCCAAAGCCGCAGTCCGAGTATTTTTTCCCTAATTGCTGCATAAACTTGACGGCGTTTGCTTCGAGCTTGCCCCAGTCACCTTCGCAGGCAAGAATCGCCTGTGCAACTGCAAGGGTCATTATGCTGTCATCGGTAACTGAGCAGCCTTTGGCGAACAACTCAAACTCCTTGCTCTTGAGATTGTTGTGTTCAAAACGCGACCCCGCAATGTCGCCTATAATTGCTCCAAGCATTTTATATCCTCCCTTAGATTATAAAAACAATAAAAGGCTTATTGCCATTACAGCCATCCCTGCAATTAAACCATAGATTGAAAGATGATGCTCGCCGTACTCCCTTGCGCAAGGAAGCAGCTCATCAACGCTTATATAGACCATAATCCCCGCAACGCCGGCAAAGATGAAGCCAAAGACGGCGTCATTAAAAAACCTGTGGAGAAGAATATACCCTATCACAGCGCCCAGAGGCTCTGACAGCCCTGATAAAAAGGACAGCCTAAACGCTTTTATCCTGCTTCCTGTTGCGTAAAAAACAGGTACTGCTACGGCAACTCCTTCAGGAATATTATGTATAGCTATTGCAAGGGCAATCGGTATCCCTAAGTGCGGGTCACTGAGCGTCGCTGTAAAGGTGGCCAGCCCTTCGGGGAAATTATGAATCGCTATTGCCAGTGCGGTAAACATCCCCATTCTCATCAGGTTGGATTTATGAGACTCGCTCTTTCCGTCCATTTCCTCAACGGTATGCACCTCATGGGGGTTTTCCGCCGACGGAATCAGCTTATCAATTAGCGCTATAACGAAAATCCCAAAGAAAAAACCGCCGACCGCCGCCCAAGCGCCTGCCCGTTGACCAAGAGCTGAAACCAGCGCGGCATTAGCCTTTGCAAGGATTTCAACAAATGAAACATAAACCATGACCCCTGCGGAAAAACCCAGTGCCACGGACAGTATTTTTGTGCTTGTTCTCTTAGTCAGGAGTGAAAGGACGCTCCCGATGCCTGTTGAAAGGCCCGCAAACAATGTCAATAAAAAGGCAAATAAAACGGTTGAAGTATTCATAATAGCTCCCATTAATCAAAATAGTTATAAATGAATGAGCTTTGGCTTTTTAAAAACAAAATGCCGTGCAGCACCGCCTCCGATTAATCAGCAAAATACTGATGTAATAATAACATATCGGAACTATATTTTCCATATTTTTATATAACTACTTTGAA
>JAAZFZ010000363.1 GCA_012511485.1 Clostridiales bacterium
AAGATGCACTCAGACGGCACAAATCCTCTACCCTAAATCCAATACAATCATTATTCAAGATTTAATCGAATACAACTTCGGTGAATTTGAAAACCTTACGGCGGATGATTTAAAGAGCCATCCAGTATTTCCCGCCTGGCTCGCAGGTGAAAAGGACGCTCCCTTCGGCGAAAGCAATGAGGAGTTTTCTGTTAGAATCTTCAATGCAATGTCAAAAATAATTGAAGGCATGATGACGGCCGGTGTTACTTGCTCCGCTGTGATTACTCACGGGGGGATAATAATGGCTCTGCTTTCTGCCTTTGGCATACCAGAAGCTTCTATGCATGAGTGGATGACTCCAAACGGTTGCGGTTATACAGTGCGTATTACACCTTCCATATGGATGAGAAGCCATAAATTTGAGGTTATAGGCGAAACACCGGAAAACCCCTCAGAAATATATTCAGATGAAGAAGATAAAATATATTGGGAGGACGTATAAATGATTTTTGCAAATCATGCTCATATTTATCCTAAGGAGGTTAGACCGGACGGAACGGTTGATAGCCTAAAAAGGCTCATGGAGGAGTGCTCCATTGATAAATGCGTTGCATTTGCAACCTTTCCTGACAGGTTTAGGGATTCGGGAATATATATGGGCCAGAACCGCTGGCTGAGTGAACAAATCAAAAACGATTCGAGCCTCATCGGCTTTGGCACGGTTGATTTTGAAAAGGATAATTTAAAGAGCCAGGTTGACGAGATTGCCGATTACGGTTTTAAGGGCATCAAACTTCACCCTCAGGCTCAGGGGTTCGGAATTGACAGTCAAAGAGCCTTTGTGGTCTATGAAAGAGCGCAGGAGTTAGGGCTTTTTATTACATTCCACAGCGGTGTTCACTGGAATCGCCTGAGGGAAAGCCGTGTAACACTGTTTGATGAGGTTGCATATAATTTTCCGCAGCTTCGTTTTAGCATGGAGCATATCGGCGGATATAGCTTTTTTAACGAGGTTCTTGCCGTAATGGTGAACAATTCAAGGGGCATTGTTCAGCCCAGAATCTTCGCAGGCTGGACGAGCATTTTCGACGAAAGTGAGATGAGCGCATGGTCTCTTACAGACAAACAGCTTGAGGTGCTCATTTATCAGACGGGCGAGGATAACCAAATTTTCGGGCTGGATTTTCCGTTTAAAAAGGCGGATTATATTAAAAAGAGCATAGAACGAATAAACAGAATGAACATATCCCGACAGGCAAAGGATAAAATCCTTGGTCTAAACCTCGAAAGAGAGATGTTGCGGGTTATCTGATGGGAGTTATAATGGAAAACACATTTGAAAAAATATATCAGGCTGTTATTAAGATTCCCAAAGGAAGGGTTGCAACCTACGGGCAGATAGCAACAATGGCGGGAAATCCACGCTGGTCACAGATAGTCGGCTATGCCCTCCATGTTAACCCGAAGCCCGGAGTAATCCCTTGCCACAGAGTTGTTAACCGTTTGGGTGAAGTTTCGCAGGCGTTTGCATTCGGCGGAGAAAATATGCAGATAAAGCTGCTCAAAGAAGAGGTGGTCAAATTCGACAGTGACGGCAGAGTTGTATTAAGCGATTGCCTTTGGGACGGGAAGTAGGACAACCATTGCGGTTCTCCGCTTTGATAACCGAAAAAATATATACTATTCATAAAAAATTTTTAAAGGAGAGGTATTATGCCCTATATCAACACAAGATTGAGCACGACTCTTTCAAAGGAAAAAGAAACGGCACTCAAGGAGCAATTTGGCAAAGCTATTGCTCTTATCCCCGGCAAGAGCGAAAGCTGGCTCATGCTGGGCTTTGAGGATAACTGCCGGATGTATTTCAAAGGTCAAAGCTCCTCCCCTCTTGCATATGTTGAGGTTAACCTCTTTGGCAGTGCCTCTCAGAGTGCATATGATGCATTGACAAAGAAAATTACCGAAATATTAAGCACCGAGCTTTCTCTCAGCCCTTCA
>JAAZFZ010000364.1 GCA_012511485.1 Clostridiales bacterium
AGTTTTATTTGTTTTTTTGCCCGCAGGTTCCTGATTTTCGGCTTGCACCGAAAATCTCTCGGGCTAAAAACAATTCACTGAATTGTTTTCTTTACGCCCTCGTCCCAAGCCTGCCCTTCGGGTGCGGCATCTTGCTCCCGTCGCCCGCGCTCTACCAAACTGAGCCACATCCCGATAGTTTATTTGTTTTTTCTTTCTGCAAGTGGTCAAATGCTGTTTTGCGAAGATTCACCGTGACAAAATAGGCACGGTGATTATTTTACATCATAGGCGGTTATTATGTCAAGCAAAAACCATACTTTAGATATTTGCAGCTCAAGAGAAAAGTAAAATCCTGCTTGAGTCTGTTAATATGCATTGAAATGCTTTTGCCTATTTGAGCAGGTGCGCCGCCTTTTTAAGTGTTTCACCGTCAACGCCACAGGCTTTCAGGTAGCTTTCAACCGTGCCAAATTTTTCCTTGACATACCTCATTAGCTCCGATATTGTTTTCTCGCTTGATTGCAGATGCTCAAGGTTAGTTTCCCATATCAGCCCGCTGCCGGACGCCTCCTCATCTTCAAAAAACTGCCTGATATATACATATGAAACCTGATAGTCTGCAACAATGTCCTCCATCGACACACCTGCCAATTCCAGCAGAAATGCGGATATTATGCCCGTCCTGTCCTTTCCGAAAAAGCAGTGCATCATAACGGTGCCATTAGCCTGTGTCAATGCCTTGAAAACCTTAGCTATGTTGTTCATGTATTTATCAACTGAGAGCTTATAATATTCGATTAGGCTTGCATCCTCCGTTTCGGCCGGGTTTATGTCAAGCAGGGATATATGATGATAGTTAAAGCTCTCAATATTGCTGAAAACCGAGGCATGCTTTTCGTCCTCAGCATAGCCTCTGAAGTCTATGACGGTACTCACGCCGTATTCCTTCAATGCTTCAATATCCCGCTCTGTCGGCATTTTGGGCACACCAGCCCGCAGAACACGGCCGAACTTTGTAACCGAGCCGTCCACACATGGGTAGCCTCCGAGGTCACGGCAGTTTATAATATTTTCGAGAGGAATACGGCGTTGATTTTTCATATTGATTCTCCGTTACACATGAATTTCTATGTCACTTAAAGGATATGAGCAACACGGATGAATATACCCGAATTTTGCATCGGCAATTCTTCTGCCATCCGTTTCCTCCGGAATAAACACTTCACCGCTCAGAAGCTTGCTGCGGCAAAAGCCGCATTCACCGCTGCGGCAGTGTGACGGCACGGAAATGCCCGCACGCTCCAATGCGACAAGAACACTCTCCTGCGCCCTGCAGGGGATTTTCCCTTTTTCCTCTCCCCTGACCTTGACAGTGCAGTTAAATTCCCTTTCTGCAAAATCCTTGGGGAAGCCTTTTAACTCGCTGGCATCATTTGCCGCGCCGAAAAGCTCAAAGCGGACATATTTTTTTTCGATGCCCAGCTTTTTTATCTCCTCCCGGGCGAAGTCATACATAGCCTTGGGCCCGCAGATAAATATGCTGAATTTTTCGGGGGCATATTTTTTTATCAGCTTGCGGTCTATAAAGCCTTTCTCAAGACCTTCCTTCTTTTTCTTTGAATCGCTCAGAACATAGACCACTTTTATTTTTTCATTTTCCGCAGCAAGAGTGTCAAGCTCCTCCTTAAAAAGAATTTCATTTTCATTTCTGCAGCCGTAAAGCAGAATAAGCTGTGCATCCTCCGTCTGCTCGTTGATGGCGTTTGCAAGAGAGAGAAACGGAGTTATTCCGCTACCGCCTGCAATGCCGACAATGGTTTTTGCGTCACGCAGCGGCTCGTAATAAAAACAGCCCTCAGGTGCGCTTACCGAAACCTCGGCACCCTCCTCCCAGGTGTCAAGAATAAAGCCTGACGCAAAGCCGCTTTCAACCCTTTTGACGGTGATAACATATTCACCCCGCAAAGCTCTTGAGGGTGAGGAGGCAATTGAATAAGGGCGAGTAAGAACAGCATTGCCGATTCTGAGATTGACCGAAAGGTACTGCCCCGCCCTGAAATATGCCAGCGGCCTGTTTTCGGCAGATTCGAGCACAAAGCTCTTTGTATCTGCGCCGTGTTCGATTATTTGCTTAACCCTCAGCCTTTGCTCCCGTGGATGAAGAAGGTCAGCGGTGCGGTTGACGGCATAGCTTTTCGGGAGCGGCAGGTTGGGTGCTTTTTTAATCATTGACTTGCGCACGGGTATCATTTTTGCAAAACGGGCTATATCGAGAACATCGGACCTGATAACTACTTTTTGCCTGCTCATTGCTCTGCCTCCTTTTCCATATCGCTAAGGGTTTTGTAAGCCATATTCCTCCCTGAGGCAATCGTTGCGGAATAGCCTGAAAGCTGAGTGCCGAAGCCTCCCGCAAAGCGAAGCCCGGGAATGGATTCCTCCATGCTTTCCATCATTATACGGGGCACTATACCGTCCCACGCCTGAGCCTCATAGCCGTATATTGCTCCCTGAGGCGTGTCCGTATATCTTGCATAGGTCATGGGTGTTGCAACCTCAATCTCTTCTATGGAATCCCTGATTTTTATGCCCAACGCCTTTTCAAAATTCATAATCATTCTTTCGGCAATAAACTGCTTTGTTTTGAAATAATCTTCGGGCTTTATCTCCCTGAAGGCGTCGTCTGTATAAAGAGTTGTGAAGTATAGGATTGAGGTTCCCTCCGGCGAGCAGTCAGGGTCTGCCTTGTTAAGACAGACGGCGGCAAGAACATCGTTTGTTTCGATTTTCTGCATTAGCTCATACTGCTTTTTTGAATCGACTGTGTTGTAGATAAAATAGCTGTGGTCCTCAATGCCGAGCTCTTCGGCTGATTTGTTCATGCCGAGGAAAACGCTCAAGCCCCTTGCGCCGAGTTTTCTGGCATTTGCCCGTCTTAGCTCGTAGTCCGGCACATCCATCTGGTCAATCATTTTCCCGAAAACATTGTGTGGGGAGGTGTTGCAGATAATATGGTCGGCATATACTTTTGTGCCGTCCTGCAAGGTAATGCTATTCGCCCTGCCATTTTCAAGATTGATTTTTTCAACATGGGCATTGAACCACACCTCACCGCCCAAGCCCTCAAACGCATCGAGTATTGCGCTGCTCATTTCGTGGCTGCGTGCTTTAGGAATCACTGCACCGTATGCAAGGTAGAGTCTTATCATTGAAATGTAGTGAATGAAGCTTGCCTCATCACAGTCCACCCCCAGATAGCACCAGTAGGCTTTAAAAATATCCCTTGCGCTTTTGGGGACTTTGAGTGCAACAAGCACATCATTGACGCTGTAGCCGGCCGTTCTGACAAAGTTCATGTGATTTTTAAGTATCTCCTTGACAGCGTTTGCGGTGTAATTGCCTTTTAGCGAGCCGAAAAACTCTGTTGTTTTTTGAATCTCCTCGGCTAGGTCAAAGAGCTTTTTCATCGAGGGCTTTGAGCCGGGTACATACTCCTCCATCTTGTCTATGTAGGCGTCAATACCGAAGGGCATGGAGGCGTCCGTTGTTTTTTTGTCGTCGAGAGTAATCATTCGGTATGCCGCAGGGATATCCGCCCATTCAATTTTATCCGCAATACCCAGACTTTCGAATATCTTTCGGACATCGCCCTGACCTGGATTTTTCCCGAAGCCGCAAAGCTCATGCAGCGAGGCTTCAAACTCGAACCTCCCTCTTTTGAAACTTGTGGCAAACCCACCGGGGAGATTGTGGCGCTCGACAAGTAATGTCTTTTTGCCCTCTTTTGCCAGAAATGCGGCAGCGGTTAGCCCGCCGTTGCCCGCACCTATGACAATTGCATCCATTTTTTTCATGAACACTCTCCTTTCTTATTTAATAAAAAAGAGGACGGTTATCAAAACCGTCCTAATCAAATACCGGAGTGTATGACGAGGCTCAAACTCGCTACCTCCACCTTGGCAAGGTGGCACTCTGCCAGATGAGCTACATCCGCAATAAATGTAAGAGAGGTTATAGCAAGCCGGCAAAGCTAAT
Organism: Clostridiales bacterium; assembly: GCA_012511485.1. Taxonomy (GTDB): domain Bacteria; phylum Bacillota; class Clostridia; order Oscillospirales; family Acutalibacteraceae; genus JAAZFZ01. The sequence goes on from JAAZFZ010000364.1 coordinate 4,018, forward strand.
GTCAAGTGTTTTGATAAAAGATACAATATTAAATTTGCGCAAATTATTTATGTGCCGCTGTTTTTTTTCTGTTTTTCGGGATTTTCTTTTCATCACCGATATCCGGCATTATAAAGCAAATACCCCAAACCACAATAGCCGTGAACAGCAATGCCATAAGTATGGCGGCAGAGCTAAGCTGAATGAGTTCTATGTTCACAAATGAAGTTATTATTGATGCGATGATGCCTCTGTCAAATAGCTGTGATATGCGTATTTCCCCGCTGACAATGGGGGAGACTGCATTACTGAAGGCAATAAACGCCGCTATGGTAGTCAGAAGCCCCGTCCCCCCAAGAATTGTAATAAGCTTCTTTTTGGCGGTGAGAATCGAAAAGAAGAAGATTACAACCGCCATCAGAACTGAAATAACGAGGAAAACGGCAGTCGTAATCAGAGCAGGCATAAGCTCCCTGAGTTCATCTGTCATTGTATATTCACCTTGACCAAAGGGGCCGGCAAAAAGACCGTCACCCGTAAAAAGGTCTATCGCCTCCTTAATGCTTGTCTTTTCCTCAACCAATACATTCGTGGGAGAAAAGACAATTCTTATAAGCGGCTGAAAAAACATGATGGGCAGCACCGCTAATGCAAGCAGCGCACTGACAGCTTTGTAAACAATCTTCAAAATAAGCACCGCCTTTTTGTTACTTGCCCCAGGAGGAGTTGAGCGCAACAGTCCTGTTGATAATAAGCTTGTCGGCAGTGCTCTCGGTGTCAATGCAGAAATAGCCCTGCCTCATGAACTGGAAGGTATCGCCCGGCTTTGCGTTTCTGAGCCCAC
>JAAZFZ010000055.1 GCA_012511485.1 Clostridiales bacterium
GCTCCGGCTGAGATTAAGGACATAGATGCACAATATCAGAAAATTATGCCATCATTTACTGCCGTTCAGAAGATATTCAGCGATTATTATTATGACTACTGGAATGCTATGTATTACGGTACCGAGTTCACCGGTGAGGTTTCTTACGAGGAGTTCTCAAAAAAGCTTGACGATGCTGCGGCAAAGAACCCTGATTATATTGAGTATGTTGTGGAGTATTTCAGATTCTGTGCAGCATCGATGACCTCCGAGGACGAGCAGCTCCAGATTAAAAATATCCTGAAGTTCAAGGAGCTGGCTCCGGAGGAGCATTGGCTTTATTGCAATGAACTAATGCAGCTTTATTTCTCAACAGGAAGTTACGACAAAACAGTTGATATAGCCGATATAGCAATAAAAAACAATTATCAGACTGCAACGGCATACATTTTCAAGGCGGAGGCACTTTTTAGCAGCGGCAGATATGAGGAATGCGTCAAGACCGTAGAACAGGATATTGCCGAAAATTCAAACAAAGCCGCAACCTATGTTTATAAAATACGGTCGCTCTACCAAATGGGCAAAAAGGATGAGGCCTTTAAGTTTTGCGAAACCCTTTATAAAGGTGAGGACACCGATTCGAGCTACTATGCAATTAAGGCCGAGCTCCACCGCATGGATAAGGATTATGAAGAAGCCCTCTCAACTTGCGAAGAGGGGCTGAAATTAGACGATGAAAACATTGAGCTTTACCGCCAGCAGGCAATCACATATTTGCTCAAGGAGGATGCCACATCGGCAAAAACTACCCTTAACAAAGCATACGACCGCGGAGCAACCCTTGAGCTGATTCACACTATAGCTGTTTACTCAATCATTGCAGACGATGAGAGCTGGTATGAGGAGGTTGAGCAAATGCTTGCGGCAAACAATTTAGAAATACCCCAAACAATTTTAGATTTCAAGGCGGGCAAGCTCACGCTTGAGGATATTTACATTGACGGAAAGGGTGATGTGTCATGACGATAATTTATGTTATCTCCAAACTGCTGACCTTCCCGGGAGCTTATTTGAAGGCATTCTGGGAGCATGTCGCCTGCCGTATGCTGGGTATCCCCGTTGAAAATTCAGACTATCTCAGGCTCAATGAAGTCTGCGGGCATGCAGAGCACCAGCTCACCCACTCAAAGGCTAAAACCTTTCTGGTATGCTTCCTGCCGTCGCTGTTCAATCTGCTGCTGGGAGCCTCTATGTTTGTGACAGGCTACATCAATCTTTGCCTGCTTGATATCGGGCTGACCGACCCGGCATCAAAAACTAAGGTTATCTTTTTTGCAGTCTATATAGCTTTGCTTTACCTCGGCTCCTCGCTGCTGTGCAATTTATTTCCGATGTATGAAGATGCACTGAATATGTGGGAGACTCTTTTTGCTCGCAGCAGCGGCATGAATATAATTTTGAAGATTGTTCTCTTTTTACCGGCAGCAGTTTTAATTGCAGGCTCATGGCTTGAGCGATTCGGGCTGACCGTTTTACTCACTGCAGCTGCAATTGCTGTGGGGATTGTTCTTTAAATCCTTTTAATACGGGCGGATTGCAAAGTCCGCCCGTATTTCTTTGATTTTACAGATTGAACAACGGAGCCGTTTTATGGGCCAAATGCTTGATATTCATATAAAAAAGATGTATAATCAAAAAGTATTTGAGTATACGGGAGTATTGATATGCTGGAATTGAGAAATGTGTCTTTGAGTGTTGAGGGTGACAGAGGAGAGCTTGAAATAATAGACGATGTATGCCTCACTCTTGAGGACGGAAAATTTATGGTAATAACAGGCCCCAACGGCGGCGGAAAATCAACGCTCGCAAAGATAATCATGGGTATTGAGAAGCCGACTGCGGGGCAAATTATATTTGACGGGCAGGATATAACCGATTTTAACATCAGCGAAAGGGCAAAGCTCGGTATAGGCTATGCCTTTCAGCAGCCTCCTCGCTTTAAAGGGCTGACGGTTAAAAAACTGCTTAGCCTTGCTCACGGCGATGATTTGCCGCAGGGCGTGTGTTGTGATTATTTGACAAATGTCGGTTTATGCTCAAAGGAATACCTTAACCGTGAGGTTGACAGCTCCCTTTCGGGAGGAGAGGTGAAGAGAATAGAAATCGCAACCCTAATGGCAAGGGATTTGGGTCTTGCGATTTTTGACGAGCCTGAGGCAGGCATTGACCTATGGAGCTTTACCATGCTTGTCAACAGCTTCAAAAAAATGAGCGAAAATATGCATAAAAGCGTTATTATCATCTCTCATCAGGAGAGGATTATGAACCTTGCGGACACCATTGTTGTAATTGCCCAGGGAAAAATTCGCACACAGGGCAGCAAGGAAGAGATTTTCCCCAATCTTCTCAACGAATTTGAGGAAAACTGCAGGTTTGTGCGAAAGGAGGACGCAGTCTATGAATAACACAATTGATTCCGAGCTGCTGTCTGCTGTTGCCGATTTGCATGGGGTTCCCGCAGGTGCTTATAATATCCGCAAGAACTCAGAGGGTATTGACCGCCGCTCGACTGCCAATATCACCATATCGCCAAAAACGGATAAACCCGGCATAGATATAACAGTTGCTCCGGGCACGAAAAATGAGAGCGTGCATATTCCGGTCATAATAACGCAAACAGGTGTTGAGGACCTTGTCTATAACGATTTTTATATTGGTGAGGGAGCGGAAGTTTTGATTGTTGCAGGTTGCGGAATACACAATTCCGGTAGCAACAAGAGCCAGCATGACGGGATTCATTGCTTCCATATCGCCAAAAAAGCAAAGGTGAAATATGTCGAAAAGCACTACGGGCAGGGCGAAGGAGCGGGAGAAAAGGTGCTAAATCCCGTGACGGAAGTTTACCTTGACGAGGGCGCATTCTGTGAAATGGAAATGGTGCAGATTAAGGGCGTTGACTCCAC
>JAAZFZ010000056.1 GCA_012511485.1 Clostridiales bacterium
AAATGCCGCCCTGCTTGCGATTGAAATTTTGGCCATGGGCGACGAGTGCCTTTCCGAGAAGCTTAAAAAAATGAAAACAGAAATGGAGCAGGGTGTTGCTCTGAAAGATAAAGAATTGCAGAATAAGCTATAATTGCATAATTCTGCAATAATTCTTTTTTGGGGTGATTAATTGAGCGCACTTGAACATGAATGCGGAGTTATCGGCATTTTCAACTCTGATGACCTTGATTTGGCTCATGAAATATACCTGGGCCTTTTTGCCTTGCAACACCGGGGTCAGCTCAGCTGCGGCATTGCCGTTAACAACGGCAAAGGGCAGTGTGATTTTATCAAGGACTTCGGGCTTGTGCCGGAGGTTTTCACTTTGGAAAAGCTGCGCTCTCTTTCGGAAAAGGGCAGGGGAATTGCTGCAATTGGTCATGTCAGATATACTCCGTCGGATTTTTCGGAGCTTTCAAACAATCAACCTCTTGTTATGAGATATGCAAGAGGTTCAATATCAATTGCATGCAACGGCAGTCTGACAAATTATTTGCAGCTTCAAAATGAACTGGAAAAAAAGGGAGCTATTTTTCAAACCGCCAGCGATGCAGAGCTTATCGGCTACATGATTGCCCGCCAAAGGATTAAAACGGAATGCATTGAGGACGCAATCGAACAGATAATGCCAAGGCTTGAGGGCGCATATTCCTTTACGGTCATATCTCCAAAAAAGCTTGTTGCGGTTAGAGACCCCAACGGTTTTCGTCCACTTTGTTTGGGAAAGATTAAGAACAGCTATATTACTGCAAGCGAATCCTGCGCAATTCAAAGCATGGGAGGCACATTTATCAGGGATATTGAGCCCGGAGAAGTTGTTGTAATTGATAAAAACGGGCTTCGTTCACATAGAAAAAACTGCAAGGGTACCAGCTCATTGTGCGTTTTTGAATACATATATTTTGCGAGACCCGATTCTATTGTTGACGGCGCAAGTGTTCACCTCTGCCGCAGGGAGGCGGGAGCGGTACTCTCCAGAGAATACCCCGTCAATGCAGATGTTGTGATAGGTGTTCCCGATTCCGGGCTGGATGCTGCAATCGGCTATGCAAATGAATCGGGCATTCCATACGAAATAGGATTTATCAAAAACAGATATATCGGGCGAACCTTTATTCAGGACAAGCAGCAGGAAAGAGAAAAATCTGTGCAGATAAAGCTCAACCCTATCCGTTGTGCAGTTGAGAACAAAAGAGTCGTTCTTGTTGATGATTCGATAGTCAGAGGCACAACAAGCGCAAATATTGTAAACCTGCTCAGAGGTGCGGGCGCAAAGGACGTCCATGTCAGGATATCCTCGCCGCCGTTTCTCAACCCCTGCTATTACGGCACGGATATTAGCTCGCGAGATTATTTGATAGCCTGCAAATTGAGTAATGAGGAAATATGCAGGCAGATTGGTGCCGATTCTCTGGGCTATCTGAGTTTTAATGGGTTAAACAAGATTGCCGGTCACTCAAATCTAAAGGTCTGCGACGCCTGCTTTTCGGGGAATTATCCGACTCAAATCGTTGATGCAGGCATTAATGATAAATTTAGTTCAAAGCTTAAATCTATTAAAAAATAGGTGGTATTAATATGGAAAACACTAACAGCTTTTCAAAAAGCTATAAGGATGCGGGCGTTGATGTAACGGCTGGCTATAAGGCAGTTGAGCTGATAAAATCTCATATTGAAAAAACACGAATCGAAGGTGTCATTTCGGGCATCGGCGGCTTCGGTGGAATGTTCGAACCGAATATAGCAGGGTTAAAAGCTCCTGTGCTTGTTTCAGGAACGGACGGTGTGGGCACAAAGCTTAAAATTGCCTTCCTACTTGATAAGCATGATACTGTTGGCATTGACTGTGTGGCAATGTGCGTTAACGATGTTGCCTGCTCAGGTGCCTCTCCTCTGTTTTTTCTTGATTACATCGCAGTTGGCAAAAACGAGCCCGAAAAGGTTGCCGAAATTGTCAAGGGCGTTGCTGAAGGCTGCGTTCAGGCAGGTTGTGCGCTTATTGGCGGCGAAACTGCCGAGATGCCCGGGTTTTACCCTGTTGATGAATATGACCTTGCGGGTTTTTGCGTCGGCATGGCAGATAAAGAAAATTTGATTGACGGCTCCGGCATAAAGGCAGGCGATGCCTTAATCGGTGTTAACTCCTCAGGTGTTCATTCAAACGGGTTTTCACTAATCAGAAAAGTATTCAATGTCAGTGAAGAACGCCTAAAAATATATATCAATGATTTAGGCAAAACCCTTGGAGAAGAATTGCTCACGCCAACCAGAATTTATGTCAAATCCTTGCTTGAGCTAATGAAAAGAATTCCCATAAACGGCGTATCACATATAACCGGCGGCGGTTTTTACGAAAACATCCCGATAATGCTCAAGGGAAATTGCCATGCCGTTATTGAAAAGGCAAAGCTCCCCACACTGCCGATATTCAACCTAATTCAGAGCGAGGGTGTGCCTGAAAGGGATATGCTCAACACATTTAAAATGGGTACGGGGCTTTGCATTGCGGTTGATTCCGATAAGGCCGACGAGGCAGTCAGGGTACTTCTTAGCTACTGCGGTGAAGCGGCGTGCATTATTGGCTGTATTGAGCAAGGCGAAAAGGGTATAACG
>JAAZFZ010000057.1 GCA_012511485.1 Clostridiales bacterium
GAGCAGGCATTATCTGTATACGGCATAATACATGGTATGGTATTCCCAATTCTTCTGTACCCTTCCGCAATTCTGGTTTCACTTTCTGGATTGCTGGTGCCTGAAATAGCCGAATGCAATGCACTTAATCAGACAAAGCATATAGAATATATTATTAAACGTGTTCTGCATATAACTGTGATTTATGCAATATGTGTTTCTACCGTCCTCTACTCCTTCTCTCAAAGTCTTTCAATAGTGATATATCATAAGCAAGAATGTGCTCAGTATATTGAGCTATTATCTGTGCTTGTTCCTGTAATGTATCTTGATATGAGCGTTGATGGAATACTAAAAGGACTCAATCAGCAGTTTTATTCAATGAGATATAACATTTTTGATTCTGCATTATGCGTTGTGCTGGTTTATTTCCTTCTCCCGAGGTTTGCAGTTAAAGGATATATTTTTGTTTTATTTGCAAGCGAAATAATCAATTTCTTTTTAAGTTTGAGAAGGCTTATAGTCGTAACAAAGGTCAGGCTTGACATTATTAAGTCATTAATAAAACCCTGTATTTGTGCAGTATTCTCAATTGCACTAATTAAGGCAGCAATAAAAATGACGGGCTTTTTGAATATTTTCTCAGCACCGTCAGTTATTATTATGATTACAATAATAGTAATTGTTTATTTCGCCGCATTGTTTATTTTTTCAAGCATTACATACAAGGATGTCAAATGGTTTAAGTCAATATTTCAATAAACCTATTTTATTAATTCATTAAACTCATTTTCATTAATAATATTTACTCCTAATTCCTTAGCCTTTGTAAGCTTGCTCCCTGCCTCTTCACCTGCAAGAACATAGCTTGTTTTTTTTGAAACAGATGATGAAACCTTGCCGCCCATGCTCTCAATAATCTGCGCGGCATCGTTTCTTGAGTAGCTCGGGAGAGTACCCGTGAGCACAAAAGTTACCCCTCTGAATCTGGAATCTTTAACAGCCCTCAAGGATTTCATATTCAGCCCATGACCTGCAAATTCGTTAATAAGCTCCTTTGAAGACGCAAGAGAGAAAAAGTCAACTACGCTTTGCGCCATGATATCGCCAAAGCCCTCAATTGAAGCTATTTCCTGCATATTCGCTTCCATTAATACCTGCATTGAACCAAAACGCTCTGCAAGCAGCTTTGCGGCCTTCTGGCCTATGTGCCTGATGCCCAGCGCATAAATAAGTCTTGAAATGTCATTTTCTTTTGAGGCTTTTATAGCATTGAGAAGATTATTGGCTAATTTTTCTCCAAAGCCCTCAAGCGTCAGGAGCTGCTCTTTTTTGAGTGCATAAATATCTGCAGAAGTCCTTATTAAACCTGCTTCGACAAGGCGATTAAGATTAGCATCACCCAAACCTTCAATATCCATAGCGTCTCTTGAGCAGAAATGAATTAAAACTCTCAAGAGCTGGGAAGGGCATTCGGGGTTTTGGCATCGCACTGCAGAGTCGCCCTCCTCTCTGAAGACCTTTTCTCCGCATGACGGGCAAACAGAAGGAATATAATAGGGCTTGCTGTTTTCGCTGTGCTCCACAACACTTAAAACTTCAGGGATGATATCTCCTGCTTTTCTGATTATAACTGTGTCACCTATTCTAATATCTTTTTCCGTAATCAAATCTTGATTATGCAGCGTTGCACGGCTGACGGTTGAGCCGGCAATAAGAACAGGCTCAAGAATTGCAGTAGGAGTTAAAACACCTGTTCTTCCAACATTTATTTCAATATCTATTAATTTAGTAATCTTTTCTTCTGGCGGATACTTAAAAGCTATTGCCCATTTGGGGAATTTTGAAGTGCTGCCCAATGCCGCTCTATCTTTAAAACTGTTGACCTTTAAAACTGCTCCGTCAATATCAAACGGAAGCGTTCCTCTTATTGAACCTATTCTTTCTATCTCGGTAATCGCTTGTTCAATTGTTAAATATTCATTATAAAATGGGACAGTTTTGAATCCCAATTCCTTTAAAAAGTCCAGCGCTTGCTTATGATTATCAAGCTGAAAACCTCTAATCTGCTGAATATTAAAAACAAAAATATCCAGACATCTTTTTGCGGTTATCTCCGGATTTTTTTGCCGCAAAGAGCCGGCTGCGGCATTTCTGGGGTTTTTAAATGTTTTCTCTTCATTAAGCTCCTGCTGTTCCAACAGCTTTTCAAAAGCGTCATGAGGCATATAAACTTCGCCTCTGACTTCAATCATTTCGATATTCTTGCTCAGTTTTAAAGGAATTGAGCGAACGGTTCGAAGATTTGCGGTTACATCCTCTCCCGTTAAGCCGTCGCCTCTGGTTGAGCCTCTGATGAAAATACCGTTTTCATATTCTAACGAAACAGACAGGCCGTCAATTTTGGGCTCAACAATATAAGTAGCTTGACGAGCATTTTCTCTGACTCTTCTATCAAATGCATAAACCTCTTCCTTACTGAAAGCATCCTGTAGACTCTCCATGGGAACAGCATGAATAACTGGCCCGAATTGCTCACTTGCAACGCCTCCGACCCGCTGTGTCGGTGAATCAGGAGTAATCAATTCAGGATAAGTGCCTTCAATTGTTTCAAGCTCATTTAGCAGCTTGTCATATTTAAAATCATCTATTTCAGGAGAATCATTGACATAATACATCCTATTATGGTAATTTATCTGTTCTCTTAATTGCTGAGCTCTTTCTCTTGAAGTTTCAAAATCCTGCATTTTTTCAGCTCCGTTTATTATAAAACTTTAGATTATTATAACAAGAAAAGTTATTTTTTACAATTATTTTTGTTCGACAACATAAGGGTTAAAGGGCATAATTGTATTCGGTACTGAACCGACAATAACTGTTTCAGCAATACAGATGTTAGTATTAACGGTTGTATATGAAGTATTGTTGGGTAGCACAATATAAATTTTCGCTGATATGTCAAGCATTATTCTGTGTAATGTCTGATTAATCCCCGCTGATTCAAATTTATTCGAAATTTTGGAGTTTGCTATTCCGGTCATTGATATTTTGATATTTATATAAGGGCCCCTACCGGCAAGGTATTCTTTTCCAAAAAGTGAGCCGAAAGGTATGCTAACATTATGACCTTTAATACTTGCAATTCTTTTCTGTATTTCGATAACTATTTTAGATTTCAGTAAATTTGTTTTAACTGTGTCTATCTTTATCGAAGTGATAACTCCGTTAGTGTTTTTTTCAACTATTGCCAAATCGCTGTATACTATTTTTTCATTGGTAAGTACATCAGCAACTGCCCGGTCTATTGATTGAATCGCAAGATTCTCAGCCGTTGCGGTAGCTAAATTTTTTATGTATGGGCGAAAATTAGCATCAATTGTAAAATACAAAATTAATATAATAAGGAGGGCAGCTATTAATCTAAATCTATACTTTTTTGAATTCGGATTGTATCTTTTTATTCGTCTGTTGTGCGGCATATAATCACCCCATATATCATTATATGCCTTGAACAAACAAATGATATAATTGTTTAACGAATAGTCATAAATAAGCAAAACCTTCTAAAGTGAATCGAGTAGGGTGCGCAGTATAACTTGCAAATAAAAAAGCAGCTGAAACGAAAAACAGCTGCTTTATTTATTCAAATTAGTAGTTATGAGGTTTTTAGCCTTAGTCGAAGCTTATCGCTAATCATTGCAATAAACTCGGAATTTGTGGGCTTACCTCTCGAATTTTGAATAGTATATCCAAAATAAGAACTCAATACATCAACATCGCCTCTATCCCATGCGACCTCAATAGCGTGCCTTATTGCCCTTTCAACTCTTGAGGAAGTTGTTTTATAAGTTTTTGCAACAGTTGGATAAAGGATTTTTGTAACTGAACCCATCATTTCGTGGTCATTTATAGAAAGAATTATTGCTTCTCTTAGATACTGATATCCTTTGATATGGGCTGGAACGCCTATTTGATGCATTATGTCTGAAACTATCACTTCTAAATCTTCCTTATTGCCGCTCATTGATTTTATGTTTTCCTGACCGGTACGGCTCCAGCCGGTCAGTTGTGTTATTCTCTCCGCTAACATTTTAACATCAAACGGTTTTAATAAATAATAATCAGCACCTGATGACAATACTTCATACTCAAGGCGAGAATTATCAACGCTGGACATTAGCATAATCAATGGCTTTTTACTTAGCTTTTTCATCTTTAGCTCCTTCATGACACCTAGAGCATCAAGGTGTGGCATGAAAGTGTCCATAATCAAGACATCCGGGGTGTTCCCCTCAATACACTTTAGAATCTCGGAGCCGTCCTTGGGTACGAGGGTTACTTCATAACCGTATGAACGAAATACACCTGCACAATTGTGACCGAATTCACTGCCTTCTTCTGCGAGCATGATTTTCAAATTCTTCTCCATTTTTATTCCTCCCGTGCAAAACTTATTGACATATTTGAATATTAGCACAACTGGGATTTTTTGTCAACACATTTTTTGGGAATTTTTGGGAATTTTTTATTTTTCTGTCATGCTCAACAGTTTATAGATGAAAATGAAGTCAAGAAGCTAGCTTTTGATGGCTATAAAACAGTGAATCTGCCGTTTCAAGCATTGTTTGAGAATATATTGCATAACCCTGCAAAGGGCTGTTTACAAAAACGTGGGTTACAGCGCCGACAAGCATACCGTTTTGGATTATCGGGCTCCCGCTCATACCCTGAACTATTCCTCCTGTTTTTCTTATAAGCTCCTCATCGGTTACTTTGATAACCATGTTTTTCTCTACTGAGCTTGAATCTGAATAAAGCTTTGTAATTTCGATATCATAGTATTGCGGGCCGTTTTCGTCAATTGTTGATACTATCTGTGCTTTTCCCTGTTTAACTTCCCCTGTCAATGCAACCGGGATTTGTTTGGTAATTAATGAGCCGTTAATGCAAATTCCATAAATACCTGTGTTGTCATTAATATTGAGTGAACCTATCTGGCTTGAAGTAAATGTGCCGCACAGTTCGCCGGGGCTTCCATCAGTACCTTTGTAGCAACCGTTAATATTCGCTTTCAAGGCATCGCCGCCGGAAATCGGAAGCTTTCTGCCGGTGTCTACATCGCAAACAGCATGGCCTAAACCTGCAAAGACTTTAGTTTTACTGTCATAAAAAGTCAGAGTTCCTATACCTGCCGAAGAATCTCTTACCCAAAGTCCTGCTCTGTATTTTCCGTCTGCCAGCGAAAGTGCAGGAGTAAGTGTCAGTGTCAAGGTCTTTCCGTTTCTTTCTACAGTCAATGTCAGCTTTTTACCTTTGCTGCCTTCAATAGCGGCTGATACATCATCATTTTTTCCAACGGGCTTTCCGTCAATTTTTTTAATAGTATCGCCGATTATCAGCCCGGCTTCAGCTGCAGGGTTTTTGCTTCCTTTTTCTGTGCTAACTTCATCTATTTTTACTACTACAACACCATTAGTGTAGATTTTGAGTCCGAAAACCGAACCTCCGTAGTAAACATATCTTCTCTGAGAAACAGTGACCTTTGTGGATTTAACCGGGAAAACATTCAAAACTCTTATATTGGCTTCATATTCATACTTTTCACCGTTATCAATTTCAACGGCGCTGCTTTGAATATCGCTTTCTATAATCGTATAAGGTATATCCACTTTAAACAAGTTGTTTTCCGCAACAAAAACTTCATCCGGTAATATTCTCAGAGCATAACAGA
>JAAZFZ010000058.1 GCA_012511485.1 Clostridiales bacterium
CTCCGGAATTTTCGGGCAGCACAACAGAAGAAACAATGTAAAGGTGATAATAACAGGCTGCAATGTCGGTTCGGATGTTGAAATCGGTGGAGGTGTCTACAACGCAGGCATTATGGGTTATCACCATGCATTGGCCACCTATGCAGATTCAATAGTTGAAATAAGCTCGTGCAAAACATATGCCGACATTTACAGCGGAAATGTGAGCTCCACATTGGCAGGTACAGGTGGGATTATTGGAACAGTACAGCCTATTAATTCCTTTTCGGTTTCTGACTGTGTTGTCAGCGGTAATATTTCTGGCATTAAAGCTACCGGCGGAGTTATTGGGTATGTTAACTCAATGGCAACCGTTTCTTACGATACAAGCAAAACAATAGCTAAGTATTGCTACCTTGATGTTAATCTCGGCTCTATTCAAGGTGCAACAAGCAATTCAATGGGCAAGGTTTTCGGAGGCATTGCCGGCACATCATCATACTGCTTCAAAAACGATTCAATAGATGATGCGTTTAAAGACATTATCTTTTCAAGCTTCCCTGACGGGGTTAGTGTCGGCTTCGGTACCGCAGCGATTCAGGCATATGCAAATGCCACAAGCTGCTATTATGATGCAAACAGGCCTTATTATGCCTCAGCGGGTGAGAATAGATTTATTGACGGCTCCGCTAGCGCAATCACCCTGACCAACTCTTCACCAACTCAAACTATTTCAATTGTCAACCTTCCCAATTCACCCATGTTAACAGGCTTCACATTTGACGATGAGGGCGGTTGGTCTGTTGTTGATTCAGAATGTTTGGAGATAGACAATGCGACCTTTGATATTAATGGAAATCCTGCAACTGTATCCGTATCTGCTTTCGGCTATGGCGATAACGGCGTATCCATTAACTACTATTCATCCTCCGTTGCCGTTTCAGGCGGTGGCAGCCCAATGGACGCATCCGACCCACAGACCAATAACCCATTCAGGATGCAGATTTGCGTGCCTATCAACTGTAACATTGTTGACACCCCAACAGGGGATGGCTCAGAAAATAACCCATATATTATCATTACAAAAAGCAACTGGACTGCGGTTGCAGGCTATATTGAGGACGATAACAGCGAATATACCTATATCAAGCTCAACAACGATTTGGAGTTTACGCAGAGCGATGCCTTTACACCTATCGGCACTGCAGCAGAACCCTTCTACGGTGAGTTTGACGGTCAGTCAAACACAGTTTCGGGTGTTCAGAACTTCACAAGCCTGCTGGGTGACTATGTAGGCTTATTCGCAAGTGCCGAGAATGCCGTAATTAAAAACATCAATGTTGAGGATTTCACCTATAATTCACCGACGGTCAAGAGATACGCCGGCGGCATTCTTGCTTACGGAATTGATGTAACTCTGCAGAATATCAATGCTAGAAACATAACCATAAGCAACTTAAATGTTATCGGCGGTGTTGTAGGTCATGCAGAAGTTTCGACATCAGGCTCAACAGTCATTGAGAACACAGAAGTCAGCTCAGTTAACCTGACCGCGATTACCGAAGGCACAAACAGAGGAGCCGCCGGTGGAGTAGCGGGTGAATTTATCGGCAATATGGGCGACAGCACTCTTTCCTCAGGCTATGATGTTATTGTTAAGGCAGGCACAGACGGTTCGACAGTTGTTCCCAATGTCATAAACGGCACGGAATTTGCTGGCGGCGCCGTAGGCCGTTCAAGGTCACTCTCAGGTGGTTCCCTGACCTCCGTTTACAGTAGAGTCAATGTTTCCGGCTCAATAATAACGGCGACTGCCACAAAAGATTATAATCCGGACCATGCCTGCGCAGGGGGTATTCTTGGCCTTGCAAGCAGCATTAATGATGATATCAATATATCAAATTGCATGGTTGAAGACGATGTTAATATAACCGGCACTAATCGTATGCTTGCTGTTGGCGGTATCATAGGAGGGACGGAGTCCTCTGCTCTTGGGCAAACAAATATAATAGATTCTCAATCATTTGCAAATGTTGATAATAACAGCGAAACCCAAGGCGCGGAAAATGCGGCGGGTGGTATAGTCGGCTATGTCAAGAACCCGCAGTTACTCAAAGTGTCCGGGTGTGTTGCCGGTGGTACTGTTCAATCTTTGACAAATGCCGGCGGCATAATTGGACATATAGTTGTCAACCTTCAAATTGCACCTGATCGTTCATTGGCGGATGTTGATGTAACAACAAGCATGGTGCTCAATACAGTTGTTTCTGCAAAAGTATCGGGGACTACAGCTTTCGGCATTGTTATAGGCGCAATAGATAATGTAACAATAATATTCCCCGACAGCAACAGCCCAAGCAAATATTATGTTGAGCCGATTAAGAATGTTTACTATTCATCATATGAGAATATTGCCGACTTTACAGGCAACGGTACGCTTAATACTGCTCAGCAATATTTGATGTATGACGGTGGCTCAGGCACTCCAACATCGTTCCGTGCAACCTATCATGATTTAAATTCCATTCAGTATTATGACGGCACTCTCATGCTAAGCGGCAATTGGCAGAAACTGCAGGAGTCAGACATTGTTTTTAATCCGAGCTTCTCCTCCTTTATTTCAGGCAATTACCAGAGCTTCACTGCTGATGCCAATATTGCTTGTGAAATTGACCCGAAAAGAACAAATGAGTATGTTGGCGCTGTTGGCGAATATAAGATTTTGACCGCAGAGGATATTCTGCAACCCGAATTCTCAGATTTCAGCGCAGGTGACCATGTCATGCGTGCCACTATTGAAGAGGCCGCCGGTCAAATGATTTTGATATACAATAACGGGCTCAAGCTTTCGCTTGGCGTTATAGCGTTTGGTGAGCTTGAGGGCAACGGCTCAGCAGACAACCCCTTTATCCTTTCTGCAGTAGACCACTTTTCACTGCTGAGAAGCTTCCCGGACAGGTACTTTAAACTGGGAGCAAATATTGACTTTTCAAATGAGAGCTGGGAACCAATTGATTTATTCACCGGCAGCTTTGACGGCTATCACGATGACAAATATTACGAGATTCAGAATCTCACAATCAGTGGAACGGACAATATGAATCTCGGCTTCTTCCGCAGAGTGTCAGGCGTGGATGCAATAGTCAAAAATTTGACATTTAACAATATAACCGTAACCGGCAATAATGGCGACCTGTCTTTCAATATGGGTGCAATAGCAGGCATTCTGGAGGCAGGCGCAGAGCTAAATAACAATAAGATTAAAAATTCCTCCTTGACCTGCAACTCCTCAGAAATTCCAACAGGATCCAGAACATACGGAATCGGAGGCATTGTAGGCAATACGGATCTGTCGCCCTACTCCAAAATTTCCTTCTGCTCCGTTGAAAGCTCAGAAATAATAGCAACAATGACACACACTTCAATTGTGGCAATTCCCTATTATTGCATCGGAGGTATAGCTGGTGCCGCATTGAATGTTGATAACTGCACCGTTAAGGGCACTGATGATTCACCGACAATAATTAATGGCACGAATATTGGAGGAATTGTCGGCTCCCCGGTTCTTGAGACATCGTCTAACGGGAGAACGGCTGTATTTGAAAATTGCTCATTAACAGGCACAGTTTATGCTGAAGGTTCAAATGTCGGCGGAATCTTAGGCTTAGTAAACATTCTTGTGGCAAGGAAGTATGATATCACGGTAAGGGACTGCTATGTAGGTGAACAAGTTAGTTTAGAAACAAAAGATGTCGTATCATATCAATTTGGCGCAGGCGGAATAATCGGCAGTTTAAACATGTCTCAGAGCTCTTCAATCAGAATTAATTCAGTGATTATTGACGGCTGCCAGTCTTATGCAACTGTTGTTTCCAGTTCGAATGCAGGCGGTATTATTGCTGTTGCCTACAGTGCAATTCTTTCGACTACTGACCCTCAGCAGCTTAAAATAACCGACTGTGTCGGCAGCGGCAACATAACCTCCACCAATACCACTACGTCAACCGCCTCACACCTGGCTTACAGGAGCTGCGGAGGAATCATTGGCAAACTAGCAAAACATAATAGTAGCACGGGCTTAAACAGCTCACTGATTGAAAACTGTATTGTCAGCGCACAGTTGGCAAAAATAACTGAAGACGACAAAATGCCGTCAATCGGTTATGTTGTGGGTGGAATCGACTTTTCCACAAATTTGACGACTATTATTGCAACCGATGCCTCAGCAACTGATGTTTTCAAATCCATATACTATTCCTCATATCAGCAGAAAAGTGCCAGCAACAGGCCTTATTCTCCGTTCGGTGATGTGGGTTGCGGCTCCGACGATGTTTATTTTATCGAGCCAGAGCTAACGGATGTGGCACGCAAGTCCGAAACTGAAGGTTCCTTTATGGCAAGGAGCTTTTTAGATAATCCCGATGAGGAGTTTAACCCGATAGCCATTGCACCGTTCATGATTGATGAACCCTCCCAGCTTACCTACACTATCCCCGTCAAAATTATGACTGATTCCGCTACGGACCTCGGGCTTGTTACTTCCGGTGAGTATCAAAACTTCATAAGCGCGGCAGGTTTGAATATTACGCTTGACAGCTTCAGCCTCAATCAATCCGGGCAGAGCGTGTTCAATGTAAACTCTCTGGTTATACATGAGGACAGAAAATCAGTTTCAATAACACCGATAAAAGCGGGCGGAGGTTACCTTGAGGCAGTCCTCACAGCAGGCCTGAAGGTTGGCATAATGATTCTTTCGTTTGAAATTGAAGGTTCTGGGGTTTCCGATAACCCGTTCATAGTCGATTCGCCCGAAGTTCTTAAAATTATCAGCGACCTGCCATACGATTTGCATTGGAAGCAGACGCAGGACATTGAGATTGATGATTCACATTATGACCAGAACGGCGGTGTGTTCTATAACGATGGCAAGGGCTTTAAGCCAATCGGCAATGATTCCTATCCGTTCGAAGGGCATTACGACGGCGACGGCTATGTCATCTCCGGGCTATATATAAACGACCCCGAACAGTCAAATGTCGGCCTGTTCGGCAAAGTAGATGAAGGAGCCTCACTCAAAAACATTCATCTTGAAATCTCCGAAATGCCCAACCTTTCAGGCATAACCGGCAAAGATTATGTCGGCGGCATTGCAGGCAGCTACTGCTCCGAGGAGATTATTGAAAACTGCTCTGTTTCGCATGGCACAATAACAGGCGAGTTAATTGTCGGCGGCATTGTCGGCCAGCTTGACGGTTCACTCAGGGGCTGCTTTACAACCTCCACGGTATATTCATTTTCGGAGAACAACAATGATGCCATTGCAGGCGGGCTTGCAGGCGAGTTATTGTACTCAGGAGCTTCGGGAACGGCGAATATTGAAAAATGCTTCTCCACCAGCATTGTCCATGCACAGGCATTGTCAGGTGGATTAGTAGGCCATGTCGCAAATAATAATGATTTGAACCTTTCCGACTCCTTCTTTACAGGCAGCGTTTCAGTCTCAAGTTTAGATCATAATAAGCAGGCTCCGATTCTTATAGGGTACCTTACCACAATTACCGGTACGGTAACGGCGAACAACATATATGCTGCCGGTGCTAATGTCCATTTCGGCCAACAGAACTGCCTTATCAAGGTTGGGCTCGACACCGATTCCTCCAACATCTATTATGACAGCAATATGACTGGCACATTGGATTCGACTAACTCAGAGTATCAGACAGGAATTGTAACCTCGCAGATGACAGACGGCTCCCCGCTTGCGGGGTTGACGGCTGAAAACGGCTGGCTCTACAGTTCAGGCAGCTATCCGAGACTGAATATCCTCAAGAGCGATAATGTAACCGTTGATGACTATGCTGCGCTTTACTGCGCTCTTGCAACAGCACCTGTTATTTACCATGAAAAGGATACTACGGGCGGCGCAGATGCAACTGACGGTGTTTTATTCCCGGTGAAAATCAGCCAAAAGGTTGACGGTATGAATATTACCCCGACATCCTCAACTTATTCGTCGGATTTCAGCACCTTTGTTGGTACAAAATCCTATGAAGATTCAGTAAACTACCCCGAAATGTATGACATTAACCTTTACGGCAATGGGGGAAACCGTTCAACCGACCTTCTCTTTAAGAATGAGGACGGATACATTTATGCCTACAGAAATGTTTTTGGCACTACCGTCGGAACAATAAAATATCAGAAAATGAATACCCCCGCTGTAACCTATGAGGTTACGGGCGACGGTATTACGGCAACCAGAAATGTCAGAATCCCCTATACTGACGAGACATTGGATGCTGGCAAAATC
>JAAZFZ010000059.1 GCA_012511485.1 Clostridiales bacterium
ATCTTTTTGCTCTTAAAAGTTTTTCCGCATTAACGATTCATAATTATATGGTTGTCTGATTTAAAACTGAATATTTCAAGGGGTTATCAACGAATTTTGTCTATCTCTTTTAATTATTTTTTTCTGACAACGGTTTGTTTTGATGCTAATCTGTAAAACCTAAAAGGGCAAAAATCCATTCGGTTTTTGTTTTGTTGTTGGGTTTTTGATGTTGACAAATCCAAGAGTATTGATATAATTTACAATAGGTATTTTGGTAATAACTTTTTAATAATTAATTTTACCTTGGTTGCAGTGAATAAAACTTGTGACTATTTCTCATATTGGGAATTAATTTTTGGAGGACAAATATGGAGTTTATCTACGAAGGTCTTGCTGCATTAACATGGCAGCAAATTGTAATGTACCTTGTTGGCGGTCTGCTTATCTATCTGGCAATCGTAAAGGATTATGAGCCTGCACTGCTGCTTCCGATGGGTTTTGGAGCAATACTTGTCAATATTCCGTTTTCAGGCGTACTCAATCAGGTAACGCAAGGGGTAGGCGAAACACAAGGTATTATTCAATGGTTATATGAAATCGGAATCGAAGCTTCTGAAGCAATGCCAATACTGCTCTTTATCGGAATAGGTGCAATGATAGATTTCGGGCCGCTGCTTGAAAGGCCAAAAATGTTCCTTTTCGGTGCTGCTGCACAGTTCGGAATATTCTTTTCAATTTGCATTGCAACACTTCTCGGTTTCGATTTGAAGGACGCTGCATCAATCGGCATTATCGGTGCCGCTGACGGACCGACTTCTATCCTCGTTTCGCAGGTTCTTGATTCAAATTATGTTGGCCCTATTGCAGTTGTTGCATATTCATATATGGCTCTTGTGCCGATAATTCAGCCGTTTGTTATTAAGCTGATGACCACCAAAAAAGAGCGAACAATAAGAATGAACCACACCTCGAAAGTAATATCAAAAAGAACAAGGATTCTTTTCCCGATTATTGTGACTCTTATAGCAGGCTTTGTTGCTCCAATGTCGATTGCACTTGTCGGTTCACTGATGTTCGGCAACCTTATCCGTGAAAGCGGAGCATTGAACAGACTCAGCGAAACAGCACAAAACGAGTTTTCAAATATCATCACACTGCTGCTGGGGCTTACAATTTCTTTCAGTATGAGGGCAGAACAATTTGTTACAATCAAAACATTCTATATTATGCTCATCGGCCTTACGGCATTCATCTTTGACACCATCGGCGGCGTGCTGTTTGCAAAGCTGTTAAACCTTTTCTCAAAAGAAAAAGTCAACCCTATGATTGGTGCCGCAGGGATTTCCGCTTTCCCGATGGCAGCGAGAGTTGTTCAAAAGCTTTCGCTCTCCGAGGATAAAACAAACCATCTGCTCATGGAGGCTGTGTGTGCAAATGTTTCAGGTCAGATTGCATCTGTTGTTGCCGGCGGAATGATACTCGGGTTCTTTTCCTGAATGCCAGAAAGGAGATTTATTTATGCTGTTAAGCGTTATGAGTAATTTTAAAGATTCATTGGTTATAATGGGTGAAGGCATGGGTGGAATAATGTTTGTTATCATTATTATCACTCTGATTGTAAGCCTTCTTTCTAGAATTGATACAATATTATCGAAAAAGGGCTAAACAAAAGAATAATTAAAGGGCGCTGACTTGTGTCAGTCCCCTTTTTTACACGTCCGGCACCCATTAAAACAGGATTGTACGAAATGGCGTTTTTTCTGCATTCTGCATAGTGCTGAGTTTGGAGTCATGCTAAAACCAGATTTGGCTGAATTGACTGTAGTTGATGCCGGGCTTGTTTGATTTTTAAAGGTGTAAGCGCCTCCTGATTTAAAAGCTGAGTATCTTCCTGCTTGAATATACGGGGCATATTGAAGTAATTCAGCCTCCACAAGGGCATAACGGGCAGTGATGACAAGAGTTCAACAAGGTCCGAAAGCTCCATTGAAGGGTACAGCGTCGTTCTGACTTCATACTTCGCCTTCATTTCACTAAGAATCCTTATTGTTTCGGTCACTTTCTCAAATCCCGCAATGCCACAGATTTTTTTATAATCCTCTTTTCTTGTTTTGATATCAACGGCAAAATAGTCAACCAGCCCTTCCTTACACATATCCCTGACGGTTTCAGGTAGCTGACCGTTGGTGTCGAGCTTTGTTTTGTAATTGAGGCTCCTGATTTTGATTAGGAAATCCTTCAAATCCGGCTGCAGGGTAGGTTCCCCACCACTAATTACAACACCGTCAAGTAAACCTTGTCGCTTTGTTAAAAATGCAATTATATCATTTTCGTTCAATGTTTCTCCGCCGCTCAAAAGCTCTCTGTTATGGCAGTAAAAGCAATCAAGGTTGCATCCCCTTGTGAAGAGAACACAGCTAATAAGACCCGGGAAGTCAATCGTGCTACTTTTTTGTATGCCGCCGAAAATCATGCCGAAACTTCCTCTTTTATTTTATATTTTACCCTTTCCTTATACTCCTGCCTCTTGCCCTTATTAAAATTTTGAACGGGGCGAAGGTAGCCGACAACTCTGCTCCAGACCTCGGCGTCGCCTCCACATTCGGGGCAGGTGAATTGTTCGCCGTTGATGTATCCGTGCTCGGGGCAAACCGAAAATGTAGGAGTGAGTGAAATATACGGCATTTTGTAATTTGTAAATGCCTTTTGCAATAGCTTTTTTGCAACCTCAATGTCTTTTATCTGCTCGCCCAGATATAGGTGAAGAACTGTTCCGCCGGTATATTTGCATTGAAGCTCGTCCTGAAGGTCAAGTGTCTCAAAGATATCGTCCGTGTATCCAACCGGAAGCTGAGATGAATTAGTATAATAAGGAGTGCTTCCTCCGGCTGTGATAATATCACCGAACTTTGATTTATCAAGGTTGGCAAGGCTATAGCTTGTGCCCTCTGCGGGGGTAGCCTCAAGATTATAGACATGACCTGTCTGCTCCTGGAACTCAGTTATGACCTCCCTCATAAAGTCGAGGGTGTCATTTGCAAACTTTTGACCCTGAACAGTTGTAATATCCAGTCCAAGGAAATTTTGACAAGCTTCATTCATCCCGATTAAACCGATTGTGTTGAAATGATTGAACCAGTAGCAGCCCGTTCTCTCCTTAACATTGCTCAGGTAGTGTGCGGAATACGGATACATCCCTCTTGAAGTCTGGTCTTCAATTGTTTTTCTTTTAATTTCAAGGCTATCCTTTGCAACAATCATCAATGCCTTTAGTCGATTGTAGAAGTCGCCCTCATTCTCGGCAAGATACCCGATTCTGGGGAGATTAATTGTCACAACGCCGATAGAACCAGTCAGCGGGTTGGAGCCGAAAAGCCCTCCGCCTCTTTTTCTGAGCTCCTTGGTATCCAGCCTTAGGCGGCAGCACATTGAAAGAGCATCTTCAGGCGACAAATCAGAGCTTATATAATTTGAAAAATATGGTATTCCGTATTTGCAGGTTATTTCCATAAACTTGTTTGTTACGGGGCTGTCCCACTCAAAATCCCTGGTGATATTAATTGTGGGAATCGGGAAGGTGAAAACACGCCCTTTCTTGTCGCCTTCCATCATAACCTCACAAAAAGCAAGGTTAAACATATCCATTTCCTTTTGGAAATCACCATAGGTTTCTTCCATTATCCTGCCACCGATTATTACATTCTGGTCCCTAAGGGTTCTGGGCGGCTTAATATCAAAGGTAAGATTTGAAAACGGGCACTGGAAGCCAACCCGTGTAGGCACATTGAGGTTAAAGATGAACTCCTGAAGGGCTTGCTTTACGGTTTTATAATCAAGGTTATCATATCTAATGAAGGGTGCGCAGTAGGTATCAAAGCTGCTCCATGCCTGAGCCCCCGCCGTTTCGCCCTGGGTAGTGAAGGTTGAGTTAACAATCTGGCCTAAGAAGCTGCGAAGATGCTTTGGCGGGTTTGACTCAACCTTGCCGGGAACTCCGCCAAAGCCTTCAGTTAGGAGCTGCCTTAAATCCCACCCGGCACAGTACGGACCGAAAAAGCCCAAGTCATGCAGATGCAAATCACCTGAAAGGTGTGCATTTCTGATACTCTCAGGATATATCTCATGAAGCCAGTACTGTTTGGTGAATGCCTCCCTGATATAGTTATTCATGCCGTTAATTGACTTTTGCGCATTTGCGTTTTCTTTAATTCGCCAATCCGTATCTCCCATATATTTGGAAAACATATCAATAGTTGCGCCTATAAGAGCGTTGGATTCCCTTGCGCTGCGCCTTTTCTCACGGTAAAGGATATATGCTTTTGAAGTACGCGCATGGCCGTTCTCAATGAGCACTTTTACAACGGTATCGTGAATCAATTCAACATCAATTATTTGCCCTAAAGGATTTTTTTTGAGGATGTAGACCACCTGGTCTGTCAGTTGCTCAGCTTTTGCCCAATCATTGCCTCCCACCGCATTAGCAGCTTTAAAAATCGCTCTTGTAATTTTATCCGGCACAAATTGGGTTAATTCACCGTTTCTTTTTCTTATTGTCGTAATCAAGCAATTCACTCCCTACTTATTATACAAATCCAAGTGATAGTATGGTACCATATATAGTAACGGATGTCAACAAAATACTAGATATTGATAATTTTTTTATTTTTGTGTGAAAATATTTCACTAAATATGAAAAGGATTGTTCGGCGCGAACAATCCTTATAAATTAATTATTCAGTTAAGTCATAATAGTCAAAGGTTATATTTTAATTTTATCCTCTCGAGCTTTTTGCCGATTGGTTTTGAAAGCACCAAAAGGAAAACCAGGTTTGAAGCGGCATATATAACTGTTATGGGCAAGGCCGTTGCCGTGACAGCCAGATATCTTGACAGCTCTAGTGTTCCATCCCACCAAAGTGCAGTCCATACATCCATAAGAAGTGAAAACAATGCGCCGCTAATTACTCCGAAAATCGAGAGTAGAACAAGGTTTTGTTTTAGGTATTCGGCTAAGAAACCTGCCAGAAGCCCTATGAATCCCCACACAAACATCTGAAAGGGAGTCCAAGCACCTTGACCAAAATAAAAGTTTGAGATTAATGCGGTCATTGCCCCTGTCAGGAACCCGGCTTGAGGCCCAAAATACATTGCAGTCAAAATAACCATTGCCGTAACCGGTTTGAATCCGGGAACAAAGGAGAAAATGAATCTGCCAGCGACGCTCAGAGCAGTTAAAACCGCTAACACAACAAAAAGCTTTGTATTTGTTGTTTGACTTTCAAAGGATAAAAAGAACGGCACGCAGGCGAGAACTGCCACAAAAAATGAGATTAAGGCATAATGCTTGCTTTTGAATACCAAAGCACCAAGAATAATTATTGCGGGAATCAGTAGAATTATTATAGTATTGCTAATGACTTTTTTATTCATTAATTATTGGTCTCCGTTCTTAATTTAACAGAAATGATTGCCGATTAAAGTATAATGATTCAATTCTCAATTGTCAATAAATAAATGACCGCAGAGACATAGCCTCTACGGTCATTATTTGTGACTTAAATCAAATCAGACTTGACTCAGCTAACTATCTCGATAACTGAGAACTCTACAGTTCCGCCTTCTTCATTCCATGTCGGCTGACCGTTAACCTTTGCTCTGAGCCTGTAGGTTATGGTTATTTCTGTTCCCCAGGTATTTCTTACGACAGTCCATACGCGGCGAGTCTTCCCGTCCGGCTGAATAATATCTTCGTAGCTTGTATATGAAGTTGCGAATGTAAGAGTTGCACCGGTTTGAGC
>JAAZFZ010000003.1 GCA_012511485.1 Clostridiales bacterium
CTAAAGCCGATATCGTTACCTGCAATGTCAGGGCATTCAAGCCTGAGGGAATTAAAGAAAGAGTCATGGATATGCGTGACGAGGTGAGGGATTTTTCTGACCCTAACTATTTTGCACTTTATGATATTTTCGGCAAACAGGCATCTATTTTCGCTTGCAATTCGTTATATAAAATGGAAATTATCAAAAAATATAATCTGTTTTTTCTGGCCACTAAATTAGTGCTCTCAGAGGACCAGTTATTCAACCTTTGTTACTATGCGGCAGTCAGGCGAGCCTGTTACATAGACAAGCCCTTATATAATTATGTTATTCGCACCGGCTCACTGAGCCGAAAGGAGCCCGTTAAGGGTATTCTCAATATGAGGGTAACTCTTGTAATGATTCTCAAGGATTTCATTGATTCCAATGGGTTTAAGAAGCAACCAGCCTCCTTTTATGCGTTTCTAATGTGGCAATATTTTGTCAACGGCTGCGGCACAATAAGCAATAAGGAAAGGCTGATATCTGAAATAAAGCTTATTGAAGCTAACAAAAAGTTTTTCAATTCATGCCTGAGAAAGCTCCTTTTCGGAAAGGCGGGCAGAACAATTGCAAAAACAAACGGGCTAAAACTAAAAGCATCAGTCCATTTTCGTTTAATGCTGGTGCTTTTGCTATTGGGCAAATATGAAAAGCCGGCGCAAGCATATATGGGTGAAAAGTAGTTTTTAAAGTTGTTTTAACCCTAAGAATGATATCACCTTCATTCTTTTTAATCTGTAATTATTTACAAGTGTTGACAAAAAATCCAATAGGGAATATACTTTTTGGGATAGTTTTGTTGATAATTAAGAGGTGTTAGCAGTTGGAGCAAAAATTCACTACTGTCATCAAGCCCAAAAGAGGATTATTTGAACTAAACATAAAGGAAGTTTTTAAGTATAAGGATTTAATTCTCCTTTTTACTAAGCGTAATATTACCTCGGTCTACAAACAGACTGTTCTCGGCCCTGCGTGGGTAATTATTCAGCCTCTGCTGACAACGGTTGTTTTCACAATTGTTTTCGGAAATATTGCAGGGCTGGATACAAACGGTATCCCTCCCTTTTTGTTTTATTTGTGCGGCAGTGTAGCATGGTCATATTTTTCAACCTGCTTTACTGGCACCGCTAACACATTTGTCAGCAATGCTGCCATATTTGGCAAAGTCTATTTCCCAAGGATAGTCACTCCAATATCGGTTGTTTTGACAAATCTGATTTCTTTTGCGATACAGTTCACATTTTTTGTCGGATTTCTTATTTTTTATATTATCAGCCCAACTGCAAAGGTTGCGCCAAACTATGCCTTTATGCTTTTGCTTCCGGTTATCCTGTTGCACATGGCACTGCTGGGGCTGGGCTTCGGAGTAATCGTTTCTTCGGTGACAACCAAATACCGTGACTTATCAATGCTGGTCAGCTTCGGAGTCCAGCTCTGGATGTATGCAACGCCAATTGCATATTCACTCGCCGAGGTTCCTGAAAAATGGCAGAATATATATATGCTTAACCCTGTAACTCCAGTAATTGAAGCTTTCCGTTATGCTTTTCTGGGAGCTGGCACCTTTTCAATTAAATATTACATAATCAGCTGGGCGTCAACTCTTGTTGTGCTGCTAGTTGGCATTTTATTGTTCAACCGGGTTGAAAAAACATTTATGGATACGGTATGATTGAGGTGTGAAATGAGCAATAAGGTAATTAAAGTTGAAAATGTTACTAAGCAGTACAGACTCGGTGCAATTGGCGGTGGCACTCTCCGCGGGGATTTGCAGAGCTTTTCTGCCCGTATAAGGGGCAAAGAGGATCCGAACACCAAAATCGGTCAAGCAAATATCAGAAACGAAAGGTTCCTGGCGCTTGACGATGTATCCTTTGATGTTATGCAGGGCGACACCCTGGGCATAATAGGCCATAACGGAGCGGGTAAATCAACAATGCTAAAGCTCCTATCCCGTGTGACCGCACCTACAAAGGGCTTAATTTCTCATAACGGTCGGATAGCCAGTATGCTTGAAGTAGGCACCGGCTTTCACCCTGAGCTCACGGGCAGAGAAAATGTGTATTTAAACGGAGCGATTCTCGGCATGAGCCGTGACGAAATAACAAGTAAGTTTGATGAAATAGTCTCCTTTGCAGAGATGGAAATGTTCATCGACACTCCCGTAAAGAGATATTCCAGCGGTATGTATGTTAAACTCGCCTTTGCCGTTGCCGCTCACCTTGATTCCGAAATTCTGGTTATGGACGAGGTGCTGGCAGTCGGCGATATGAAGTTCCAGCAAAAATGCCTGGGCAAAATGGGCGATGTCGCCGACAAGGAAGGGCGAACGGTTCTTTATGTGAGCCATAACATGAATACTATTCGCCAGCTGTGCAACCGATGCATTGTCCTTGACCACGGAAAAAAGGTTTTTGACGGTGATGTTGAACAAGCAATTTCAGTTTATTCAAAAGCCGACCTGAACCTTTTGGAAACGGATATTGACCTATCCCAAAAAAGGATGAAGCACCTTGAGTCAGTTAAGGCTAAGGCTAAGATGATGAGGATTAGGCTTCTTGGAAAAGATGTGCCTACATACAATGCCGACGAGCCGATTGACCTTGAGCTGACGCTTGTCAGTTATGCAAATATAGATAATTATTATATGCGCATTGAAGTGCTCGGGATGGACGATGTTTCTATCGGAGCAGCGGTCAGCGAGTCCTTTGGCTCGATGGAGGAGGGCGAAGAAAAGATAATAAAATTCAGGTTCTCTCCGCATGAGCTGGTTGACGGTAAATATAAAGCAGTGCTGCTTATGTTTGAAATGAATGAGTTCGGCAACCACAGGGACCTTGACGGAATATTTCCCTGCTTCATATTCGAAGTTCAGAATCGTACCTTTATTGAATGGCGTGCCCGCCGCTGGGGCAGCATTAGATTTGACGACCTGAAACTTCTGGATTAAAAAAGAGGCTGTTTTGCACAGCCCCTTTTTTGTTATTTAATTTTACATTCCTTCAATATTCTCTGCGCTAAGATTCTGCAGGCATTGCCGTTTTCATATGAATTAAATTTCTTGAGCATTTTATCAACATCCGCCTCGTATTGCTCGCAATCAAACTCATCTATTGCTTTTATAAGCTCATCATGGCTGCCGCACATTTTAAAGGCAATATCATCTATATTCAAAACTATGTTCCTGTCATGGCTTTTATAATCCTCCCAATCAGGAGTGTAAAGCCAGCAGGGCTTTTTTGTAAGGCAAAAATCAAATGAAACGGAAGAATAATCTGTTATCAATGCATCAGAAGCAATGATTAAATCTGTCATATCGCCGTAATAGGTAACATCAACAAAGGATTTATCGGGCGTAGTATCATCATGGTTATCTTCACAGGCAGGGTGGTATTTTACAAAAACTTCCCACTCGCCTCCGAACCTTTTTGAGAGAGCAGCACGAAGAAATGAATAATTGCTGTCATTTTCGTTGAGAGTGTTCTTCAAAGTGAAGCCTTTTCTGAAGGTGGGAGCAAATAAAAGGATTTTTGTGTTCTCCGGCAAATCGTATCTATGAAGAATTTTCTTCTTCATATCCGGATTATCCTTAAATAAAGCATCGTTTCTGGGGCAACCTTTTTTCAGAAATTCACCGTTATAAAAAAAGGCACTTTTTATATAATTATATCCTTGCTCGCTTCCCACTGTTATGATATCCGTTTGACTTGAATCCTTAATGCACTTTTTTATGTAGGGGTCTTCATAGTTTACCGTGGACCTCTCTGTTTTATCAAAGCCCTTAAAGCCGATATCTCCGTGCCAGGTCTGAATGTAAAACTGATTTTTTTTCTTGTGATAATAATAAGTGTTCCTGTGATTAAAGCACCATACTCCGGCAGTTGCTTTTTCAATATAACTTTGGAGCGACCCGTTTGACACGCATTTGGCATCTTTTCTCAGCTCATCCGGAATATTCGGCCTCTTTTCAAAATCAAAAAGCCACACGAACTCAAATTTGCCAGGATAGTTATCCCTAAGATATTCATATATAGCTCTCGGATTGCAGGCATAGTGTTTTCCGACAAAACTGGAAAAAACTATTTTATTTTTCTTAACTGGTAGCAGCTTACAGAAAAGTGCAAACAGCAAACTCTTAACCTTGCCAATGAACATACGACACCTCTTATTGGGTTGCTCTATAATATTTACTGATTGTAAGCCAAATCGCAGATATATGACCGTCAACCTGAGAATAGTTTATTTCAAATTTCGCGTCACTCCATGCTCTGGTCTTTCCATCCGGAATAAAGGATTCATAGAATATGCATTCCTCAACCCAGATTTTGGAATTAGCAGGGTGCGCTTTTTCAAATTTAAGCTGGGCGAACTCCCCAAGCTGTGTTTTTGCCACGCTGAGCAGTTGCGCATTGTCAGTATAAAGGAAGGAATTGTTGCTAACCTTGACGGTTGCGGAGATTATCCTTTCATCTTCGTCGTATTCGACGGAGCAGTTGAGCTCAATCATATCACTGAGTGCTTTTTGAGCCGTAACGGTTGTATATATCGAACCCTCAACTTCAGTAGTTTTCTTGGTACTAAACGAGGCTATATCAAAGAAACCAAGCACATCGGTGGCTTTTGTGCCGGGTATTCCGATATATTTTGGATTGACTGCCGTGGTCTCCTCAACAGTGGTGGTCTCTTCTTCCGGTTTTGCGGTGCCCATTCCAATGGATAATTCGATTTCTTTTATCTTGCCGCCCTGAACAACAGAATTAACAGACATATTCACGCCGTTCCATGATTTTTCTTTTCCATCCTTGAAAGTCTCTTCATCTATGCATTTCTGCACCCAGTTTTTTGCTTCCTTAGGCTCGGCTCCGCTAAAGGGCATTGTTGCGCAATAACCCAAATATGTACGAACTCCCTTTGAAAAAGCGGAATCGTCCAGTTGACCGGCATTGGTTGCCGAGAATGATGCCGAAATCACTTCTGAGTTTGCATTGTATTTAATTAAAAACTTTATTGTAACACCCTTTGTTGGGATATCTTTTTCTGAAGTGCCAGTAGCAGTGCCTGATGTTGCTCCTGTGTCGATTTTTGAGTTGAACAGAAAATCCTTATTTAATTTTTCAATAAAATCCCCGGCGTTTGAGCCTGTAATTCCTTTTTCAACATTCGCAGCGGTTTGCGCGTCTACTGCCGCTTGATTTCTATCGAACAAATCTTTAATAAAATCGAGGCTGCAGCCTGAAAGGGAAAGCATCATAAAAACGACGATTAATACTGCCAATATTTTCTTCATCACAAAACCCCCTTACGGAATATTTTATCATATAAAAGTTACCATTACAATACAAATTATTAATAATAATCTAAAAAACAAATCTCATATTATTTTAGATAATAATTAAACCATTATTAAACCTGAAGATGGACAACAGAGCCGCTTAGTCTATGCATTAATTATTTCGCCCATACATTTTTCACCGTCCGCACCCGAAATTAAAACATCGCACAAGCCGCTCCTTCTGCCCGGATTCGTTATGGTGACGGGAGTATAATTTGCCGTATATCCGTGGGCAGTGCCGTCCTTTGAATGCTCCTCAATTAAAACAACCACTGTTTTTCCTACCTGCCTGTTGAGGAATTCACTGCGGATTTCCTTCGCCGTAAGAGCCATTTTACGGGCTCTCTCCTCCTTGACGGCTCTGGTTATCTGCAGCTCCATTGATGCCGCCCCAGTTCCCTCCCTGGGCGAGTAGGGGAATACATGCACCTTTTCGATTCCCATTTTTTTTACAAACAAAAGGGATGACTCAAACTCCTCCTGCGTTTCACCGGGGAAGCCGACCATGACATCCGTTGAAATCGTTGCATCCTCGAAGCTCTGACGCAAGTTGGCGCAAAGTGCCTCATATTCAGAGGCGGTATAATGCCTGTTCATGCGTTTGAGCGTTGCGTCACAGCCGCTCTGCAATGAAATGTGAAACTGCGGGCACAGCTTTTTTTGCCTGCTCAGGCATTCGATAACCTCATTTGTTATATGGTCAGGCTCCAGTGAGCCTAAACGCACCCTTTTTATTTGCTC
Organism: Clostridiales bacterium; assembly: GCA_012511485.1. GTDB lineage: Bacteria > Bacillota > Clostridia > Oscillospirales > Acutalibacteraceae > JAAZFZ01. The sequence continues at coordinate 6,098 of JAAZFZ010000003.1, forward strand.
AAACGAACAGGCAAGCTCCACCGCATCACAAATTGTTTTGCCGATATCCGAGCCGTAAGCCGAGAGATTAATGCCGACAAGCACACATTCGACAAAGCCCGCACGGGCAATACCCTCAAGCTCCTGCCTTAGCTCGTCAAGCGGCTTTGAGCGCACCCTGCCCCTGGCATATGGAATTATGCAATACGAGCAAAACCTGTTACAGCCGTCCTCTATTTTTATGTTAGCCCTGGTTCTGGTGCGAAAGCCAGTTATTCTGCCGCCTGAAAAAGCCTCACCTTTTTCGTGAGGTATAATATTTATCTGCCGCTGCCCGCATAAAAAATATTCGTCGAGCGTACTGACAAGGCTTTCATTGCTCCTGTTTCCAAGCACAATGTCAGCCTCGAGTAGCTCCAAAGCCGCCTCAGGAAATGCCTGCGGCAGACAGCCGGTGAGCACAACAATGCTGCCCGGATTGTTCCTCTTGAACCTGCGGATAGCCTGTCTGGTTTTTCTGTCACTCTCCGCAGTAACGGTGCATGAGTTTATGACATAAATATCGGCATTTTCGCCGCTTTGAGCAATCTCATAGCCGTGCCCTTCAAGGGCTTCGGACAATACCTGTGATTCATATTGATTAACCTTGCAGCCAAGGGTATAAAAAGCAACCTTCATAAATTAACCTCATATTTTTATTACATCTACTTTTACAATAAAAGCGATTAATATTCAATGCTAATAAAAACGGAATTTTCAGCATATATTTTATCAAACTATGGGGGTGTTAACATGACAAAAAATAATAAATACGCCTGCCCTTTGAAAAGTGTTTTTGTTCTTCTCATAACACTGTTGGTCCTGATAACATCGACCGGCATAGCTTCATTCGCACAGGAAAAGGTATTCAAGGAGCAGTCTGCCTTAACAGAGTCAGAGTATGAGGACGCTATTAAGACAACCGCTCCCGCCGTACCGAAAAATCCGGAGGGTATGCCCGTTGAGGTTCGTGCAAAGGCAGCTCTGCTTATGGATGCAACAACGGGCAGAGTTCTTATGAAGATGAATGAGCATAACAAGCTATTTCCGGCATCTGTAACAAAAATAATGACCCTTCTGCTGGTTGCAGAGGCTATCAAAGACGGCAAAATAGAGCTGACGGATATAATTACCACCAGTGCAAACGCTGCATCAAAGGGCGGCTCACAGATTTGGCTCAAAGAGGGCGAAACAATGACTGTCGACGAGATGCTCAGGGCAACGGCGATTTACAGCGCAAACGATGCCTGCACGGCATTGGGTGAATTGGTTTCCGGTAGCGAGGAGGCCTTTATCGCCCTTTGCAACGATAGAGCGCAGGAGCTGGGCATGAAGGACACCCATTTTGACAACTGCACAGGTCTTGACGACACAACGGATACACACCTGACAAGTGCCTAAGATATAGCGCTGATGTCAAGGGAATTGCTCAAGCATGAAATAATAACTAACTATACCACTGTCTGGATGGATAATCTGAGAGGCGGTCAGACGGAGCTTGTTAACACAAATAGGTTGGTGCGCTATTATCAGGGAACAACGGGTCTGAAAACCGGCACGACCAGCAAGGCGGGCTGCTGCCTTGCCGCAACAGCACTCAGGAACGGCACTCACCTTATTGCTGTTGTACTCGGCAGTTCAAGCAGCGATGACCGCTTCAACGGCGCCAAAGCAATGCTCAACTGGGGCTTTGCAAATTTTGAAACCGTCAAACCCTCAATTGATAAAACCTTGATTACGAATGTTTCGGTTATTAAGGGAGTGGATGAAATCATAACTCCGGTTTTACCCGAAATTCGTTCAATACTAATAGCAAGAGGGCGGCAGGATGATTTGCAGCAGCAGGTTGAGATTGCCGTTGATGTCGCTGCTCCGGTTGAAAAAGGGCAGAAGCTCGGCAGCGTCAAAATCACTCTCGACGGTGAAATCGTGGGGCAATATGATTTGACCGCACCTAAGTCCGTGGCAAAACTTTCATTCGGAGTTGTCTTTATGCGTATGCTCAGGGCTTTATGTGGTTTATATATTCTTATAACAGGAAAATGAAGGAATTAAGCAATGGAAAAAGAAGGAATGGAAACAAATTGTTAAAATACCTCTAATTCTATTGAAATGTATTTTTAAATCGGTTAGAATAAAATAAACAAAAGGGAAAAAGGTGGATGGTAAATGTCAGTTCGTTTAAACAGCAGTTTTGTAGGCGATAGTGTAACAAAGCAGTCATTTGCTGCAATTGAGCCGGAGGTTATTAAGTCTCACAATATGCTTCATGAAGGTTCCGGTGCGGGCAATGACTTTTTGGGCTGGCTTGACCTGCCAGTGAATTATAACAAGGATGAATTCTCTGCGATAAAAGCTGCGGCAAAAAAGATTACTAAAAATTCAGAGGTTTTGATTGTCATAGGCATCGGTGGCTCATATCTCGGTGCCAGAGCAGTTATTGAATTTATCAAATCAAACAATTATAATTTACAAAAAAAACAACCGCCGGACATTTATTTTGCCGGCAATACAATAAGCTCAACTGCTCTCGCACAGCTTCTTGATATTTGCGAGGGCAGGGATTTTTCTGTCAATGTCATTTCAAAATCCGGCACGACCACGGAGCCTGCTGTGGCATTCAGGGTTTTTCGAGATTTGCTGATTAAAAAATACGGTGCGCAGAGTGCTGCAAAAAGGATTTTCGTTACTACTGATAAATCCAGAGGTACTCTGAAATCTCTTGCTTCAAGAGAGGGTTATGAAAGCTTCGTTGTGCCTGATGATATCGGGGGCAGGTATTCAGTTCTTACTGCCGTCGGCCTTCTGCCTATTGCCGTTGCGGGCATAGATATTGACGAGCTTATGAACGGCGCCGCACAGGCAAGAGAAGAGTATTCAAACCCGGATATTGGCAAAAATGCCTGCTACCAATATGCAGCAATCAGAAATCTTCTTTACAGGAGCGGAAAAAAGATTGAAATGCTTGTCAGCTATGAGCCTTCCTTTACCATGATGGGCGAATGGTTTAAGCAGCTTTTCGGTGAAAGCGAGGGTAAGGAGGGCAAGGGCATTTTCCCTTCATCTGCCATTTTTTCGACTGATTTGCATTCCATGGGTCAGTATATACAGCAGGGGGAAAGGCATCTTTTTGAAACGGTTTTTATTTTCAGCAAGCCGCAGAGAGATGTAATTATCCAAGCCGATGACGAGAATACTGACGGGCTGAACTTCCTTGCGGGCAAGTCGCTCGACTTTGTCAACCGCAAGGCATTTGAGGGCACGGTGCTCGCACATACGGACGGCGGCGTTCCAAATATCATACTTGAGCTTGACGAAATGAATGAGAACTCGCTCGGCTGGCTTATATATTTCTTTGAAAAGGCATGTGCCATATCGGGTTATATTCTGGGCGTCAATCCCTTTGACCAGCCCGGAGTCGAAAGCTATAAAAAAAATATGTTTGCACTTTTGGGCAAGGCAGGCTATGAAAGTGAGCGTCAAGCACTTGAAAAGAGGCTCGGAAAGCAGAAATAACGGAGCAATCCGTCAATGATATAAAATTGGAGGAATATTCTATGGTTTCTTTAATAATCGGTCACAAGGGTACTGGCAAAACAAAGCAGCTCATAAAGCTTGTTAACGAGGCAGTCGAAAGTTCAAACGGAAATGTTGTCTGTGTTGAAAAGGAAACAAAGCTGACCTATGATGTCAACTACCGTGCCCGTCTTGTTGCAACCGAGCATTTTGGAGTTCATGGCTATGATGCATTTTTTGGCTTCCTTTGCGGCATCTGCGCCGGCGACCACGATATAACCGACATTTTAGTGGATGCTACCCTGAGAATCGGCGGGAGGAATTTTGACGAGCTCGCCGCTTTTTTGAAGGATGTAAACAAGCTGACTAAAATTGCGGAAAAGAACATTACCTTTACAATTTCCGCTGACCGTGAAGAGTTGCCCGAAGAGATATTTAAATTCTGCAAGGTTGTTGAATTTTAAATTTTTGATATTTCGGGCATGATTGTTTTAAAATAAAAATATATTGACAAATTCAATGCAATTGGATATAATACCATTTGCGCAGATTTTGATTGCTTGAAGTTTTTTACAAATTTTGCGTGGCTTTGGTGAACACAATGATTATCGAATTGGAACCTGTTTTTAACAATATCGGTTATGAAAAAAGCTTTGATTATGAGCTTATTACGGAGGATTGCCAAATAACCGGCATCAACCCTTTTATTAAGCCGATAGCCGTCAAAGGCTTTGTTCGCAACAGGGCGGGCATCGTAGAAATAAAAGCTCAGGCGATTGCCGATATGCAGCTTTTTTGCGATCGCTGCGCCGCTGAAATTTATAAAAAGCTCATAGTCCCGATAAATCATGTTTTGGTAACAAAGCTGAACAATGAGGATAATGACGATTTCCTTGTCGTAGGGGATATGAGATTTGACCTTGACCCCCTTGCGAGGGAGGATATATTACTTGAGCTGCCAACCAAGGTGTTGTGCAGAGATGACTGCAAGGGGCTATGCCCCCAATGCGGCAAAAATCTGAATCAAGAACCATGTAGTTGCGAAAAGCCGATTGACCCCCGTCTTGAAGCACTCAGGCAACTTTTGGATAATAACTAACATAGGCTTTAAGCGAGTTAAGGAGGTGCTCAAATGGCAGTCCCAAAGAGAAGAGTATCAAAAGCAAGGCGTGATAAAAGGCGCTCAAATGTCTGGAAAATAGAGGCTCCTGCACTCGAGAAGTGCTCTAATTGCGGTGAGCTGAAAAGGTCACACAGGCTTTGCCCCGAATGTGGCTATTACAACGGCAGGCAAATAGTTAAGAAGGACGCATGAGCCCCTTGAAACAATCGCTCATGGAGAGGTAGAGGAGGAATTTTGTTCTTTCCTCTGCCTTTTAGTTTTTGATAATATATTTTAAACAGAGGTGATATCGTGTCGGTTAAAATCTTTTCCGTTGTGCCTGATTCCCTGTGCAAAAAGAAGGGGATTAAAGCGGGGGATACTCTTGTTTCAATTAACGGGCATGAGATTTCCGATGTTCTGGATTATAGTTTTTATGCCAGCGACACGAAGATTTTGCTTGAAATTAAAGACGAAAACGGTTCAAGAAAAAAGGTTAGAATAAAAAAAGGCGAATATGAGAACCTCGGGTTGGAGTTTGAAACCTATCTTATGGACAGCCAGAGGCATTGCCGGAACAAATGCATTTTCTGCTTCATTGACCAGCTCCCAAAAGGGCTGAGAAAAAGCCTGTATTTCAAGGATGATGATTCCAGACTTTCATTCCTTTTCGGCAATTATATTACCCTTACAAATTTGACGGACATTGAAATCGACAGAATAATTAAGATGCACATAAGCCCCGTCAACATTTCTGTTCATACAATGAATCCCGCACTTAGGGTTAAAATGATGAAAAACCCGAAAGCCGCACACAGCCTAGAATATATAAAAAAGCTTTCCGATGCCGGCATTAAGCTGAACACTCAGCTTGTGCTCTGCCCCGGATATAACGACGGTGAGGAGCTTGAGTTTACGCTTCGCGAGCTTGAAAAGCTATATCCGTCGCTGCAAAGCATAGCGGCAGTCCCCGTCGGGCTCACCTGCCATAGGGAAGGGCTTTGTAAGCTCAACCCCTTCACTGCGGAGCAGGCGTCTGATGTTATTGATATTATAGATAATTTTAACTCTCGGTTTATGTGGCATAATAAAGAGAGGATTGCCTTCCCCGCAGACGAGTTCTATCTTAAAGCGGGCAGGGAGATTCCTTCACCTGATTACTACGGCAACTTTTCACAGCTTGAAAACGGAGTAGGTCTTTGGGCAAACTTTAGGAATGAATTTTTTCTCAGCCTCAATCAAGCGGAAGACTCGGCCGTTCAAGGCAGAAAAATAACAGTTGCCACAGGCGTTGCGGCATACCCATTAATTTGTGATTTGGTTGACGAAATGGCAAAAAAATGGCATAATTTAAGAATCAATGCAGTTAAAATTGAGAATAAACTTTTTGGTGAAAACATAACAGTTGCAGGCCTGCTTGCAGGGAAAGATATTATAAATCAGCTTTTGGGGCGCGACCTCGGTGAGGAGCTGCTCATACCCGCAACCGCACTGCGCCGAGAGGGAGATATTTTTCTTGATGATGTGACCGTTGAGCAGATGAGCAAATCGCTCAATGTTAAAGTTACGCCCGTGCCCAATGAGGGCGGAGAATTTCTCAAAGCAATTGTCGGAAAGAAGTGATTCTGTGTCAAAACCAGTTGTGGCGATTGTCGGCAGACCCAATGTCGGCAAATCTACGCTTTTCAATAAACTTGTTGGTAGCAGGCTCTCGATAGTCGATGATACTCCCGGAGTTACGAGGGATAGAATCTACGGTGACTGCGAGTGGCTCAACAAAAGCTTTCTGCTTATTGATACAGGCGGCATTGAGCCTTTTTCAAACGATGTTATTTTATCTCAGATGCGCAGGCAGGCTCAGCTTGCAATTGATAGTGCGGATGTTATCATACTTGTAACAGATGTCCGCACGGGCGTTGTGGCAAACGATGAAGAGGTAGCTTCAATGCTGATTAAAAGCGGCAAGCCTGTTGTTCTTTGTGTCAACAAGTGCGATACGATAGGCGAGGCTCCTCTTGAATTCTATGAATTCTATAATCTAGGGCTAGGCGAGCCTGTTCAGGTTTCGTCTGTCCACGGGCACGGCACGGGTGACCTGCTGGATGTTGTTATAAAGCATTTCCCGCAAGAAACGGATGAACAGGAAGAGGACGAATATATAAAGGTTGCAATAATCGGCAAGCCCAATGTCGGCAAATCGTCGCTTGTCAACGCCATCGCAGGCGAGGAGAGGGTAATTGTATCCGACATCGCAGGCACTACAAGGGATGCGACCGATACAATTGTTGAAAACAAATACGGTAAATTTGTTTTTATAGACACGGCAGGCCTCAGGCGCAAGAGCAGAGTTTATGATGAAATTGAAAAATATTCGGTCATAAGAGCGAGAATGGCAGTCGAAAGAGCTCAGGTGTGCATAATAATGATTGACGCTGTCGAAGGGTTTACCGAACAGGATTCAAAGGTTGCAGGCATTGCTCATGAGCTCGGCAAGGGCTGCATTATTGCCGTAAATAAATGGGATGCAGTCGAAAAAGACGGCAAAACAATGGACTCCTACCGCAAAGGTCTGATGGACGATTTTGCATTCATGTCCTATGCTCCGATTATATTTATTTCCGCAAAAACGGGGCAGAGGCTTGACCGGCTTTTTGAATTAATAAAATTTGTGGACAGCCAGAATGCCATGAGGATTTCCACAGGGAAGCTCAACGATATTCTGGCGGAAGCCACAGCAAGGGTGCAGCCGCCCACGGATAAAGGCAGAAGGCTCAAAATCTATTATATGACTCAGGCCTCAACCCGCCCGCCGACATTCGTTTTCTTTGTTAACAGAAAGGATTTGTTCCATTACAGCTACCAAAGATATATCGACAACAGGATTCGTGAAGTTTTTGGGCTTGAGGGCACACCGACACATATAGTTATTAGAGAAAGGGAACAGAAAAAATGATTATTTTAGGCATTGACCCGGGCTATGCAATTGTCGGCGTCGGTGTAATCGAATATAAGAATAACCACTTTAAGGTTATTGACTGC